>NZ_LIRE01000112.1 GCF_001402795.1 Pseudanabaena sp. 'Roaring Creek' | reverse complement strand
GTTATACCAATTCACGAAAGTGTGACAACACTTTTGTGAATTAAAAAACAAACCCAGTAAGGTTTTGAGATTCCCCAAATGGCGTAGCCATTTGGGGAATTAGTATTACTATATATCTTGAGATTTATATCTTGAGGGCTATATCTTGCGAAATTTCTAGACTCTCCTTAAGAGCGATTGCCTTTAATTGTAAACAATTGTTAAGATAATTCCATCAAATAAAAAGCAAATTGTTAAACAATTTCGCATCTCAAGGAGAAATGTATGGAAACCAAATTTGATTTTAGCGGCGATAATCTTTTCAAACCCATCGCTTTTCGTGAAGACTTCAATCAATTTGCACGCCTTAGCGAAACCCAAGCTTGGTCGCTATTTTTTACCGCCAGCCGTGAAGATAGTGCCCTTGGATTAAGTAGAGCTGCTGGAAGATTTTGGACAGGGCTAGTAGTTGCTACTATTGTTGAAGCTATTCTCGGCGTTACTATTTTTCAAGTTTTTTAATCAACGGCAACCGCTCAAATCACGATCGCTATATTGTCTAGAGCCTCTTGATTTGAGCATTTAAAACTAACTTGCCCTAACTTGTCCGCACATTTTTAATCAACCAATTAAACTTGGCTTCGGCAAGTTCTAAGTTACTGATCATCGACTGACTGAATCCGCCAAGATGAGCCTCTAAACCATCGAGATCGTAGCCATAGCCGAGTCTACTGACAGTGCCACGGAGGCGATCAGAAACACAAAGGCAAATCGCGCGATAAAATCTTGACGAAAAATTTGTATCCTGCTGTAGTTTCGATAAAAGCTGTACTCTGGGAATTGATAGCACTACGCTCTCCTCTAACGATCTCACGCTAGCAAGCGGTGGTCTCGTATCGATAAAAGATACTTCGCCGACGATTTCGCCTTCAGAAATTTTAGCGAGCTCTTTTTTATCCTGTGATTCAATGGCGACACTAAACGAGCCATTCACCACAATATACAGAGCTTCGCTGATTTGACCTTCTCGAATCAATAGGCGATCGGGCGGAATCGTCTCTCTCTTTCCTTTCTGGACAAACCAGTCAAGATCGCTATTATTAAGTTCGCTAAAGAAAAGCAAAATTTTCTTCACATTTAACCTCTGTAACTGAATAAAACGTAAGAAGTCATATTCTTACAGATTCTTTCGTAGAAGTGGCAATGCTGCTTGAAAAACTTAAGAAATGGTAATCTTGCAGCCTTTATACCACGTTAAGAAATGGTTATGCCATTTCTTAACGTGAAAACCATTACTAGGTTTATCGTGAGTTCGGAATAATTTGAAATGGGGTTTGAGAAAGGGCTTGCTACGCAAACCCCAAAAGTAAAAGCCTTGCTAAGCAAGGCTTTTACTTTTGGGGTTTTAAAATTTGCCAGATTAACTCGAACTGACATTAGGTTTAGTTTTTAATTCACAAAAGTGTTGTCACACTTTCGTGAATTGGGATTATAGCTGCCCAAAAGACAAGTGGCGGAGCTTTGCTCCGCCACTTGTCTTTTGGGTTTTATCTCCTAAGCAAAACTTACGTTAAGGAGGGCTAAAACCCAACTTATTGAGGGATCAACATCAATTTTAGAGTCATGGGCTTAGATAAGTCGCCTTCAAATAGAATTTTGCAATTGGCATGAAGATGCCGAGCAATGTGATAAAGAGATTCAATTTCCTCTAGAGCGTCTATTTTGACAGCAATCTCTTGTAATGAGAGAGATACGGTTGACGATCGCAAGGTGTCAACGAGTTTCTTTTGCAAAGCAAGGACTTTTGCGCCAGCTTTCTTACCTGCCTCGACTCCAGGCTGGTGGTAAGCATTGATATTGACTAGGGAAGCATAGAAGCTCACCGCCCGCTCATATAGGGCAATTAACGCACCGACCGTCAGTTCGGATACCACGGGGATCGTCACTGTAATTGAGTCTCTACCATTGTCATAGAGGGCACTGCGAGTTCCTTGGAGAAACCCTAACAAATAATCACCTGTAACCACACCTTCTTCAACTTCAGGATGAGCCTTGGCGGAATCTTGCAGAACTTCGATGAAAGTTGCAAAAAAGTTAGGAACGCCTTCACGCAATTGTTGAACGTAGGCATGTTGGTCGGTAGAACCCTTATTTCCATAGACGGCAATCCCCTGATATACGGTATTGCCATCGAGATCTTTTTCTTTACCAAGAGATTCCATTACTAGTTGTTGCAGATAACGGCTAAAAAGTAGAAGTCGATCCTTATAGGGGAGGACTACCATGTCTTTTTCGCCTTTGCCATTGCCCGCAAAGTACCATGCCATAGCAAGCAACGCGGCGGGATTGTGGCGCATATCTTCGTTGCGGGTAGCCGCATCCATTAAATTCGCGCCACGCAACATTTCGCGAATATTAATACCTTGCAAAGCCGCAGGCAGCAGACCAACAGCCGATAGTTCTGAGGTTCTACCACCAATCCAGTCGTACATGGGGAATTGATCGAGCCAATTATGACCGATCGCATATTTCTCCAAAGCACTACCAACCCCTGTGATCGCAATGGCTTGCTTGGCAAAGTCTAACCCTGCCTTTTGAAAAGCAAATTCAACTTCTTTCATCGCATTGGCGGCTTCAGGCGTGCCCCCAGACTTAGAAATAACTAAAACTAAGGTGGTGCTAAGGCGATCGCCTAATAGATCGAGCACTAAATCGATCCCATCGGGATCGGAGTTATCCAAAAAGCTAATTTTGAGGGGCACATCCGCCTTAGCAAAGCATTGGGCAACAAATTGGGGGCCTAGAGCCGATCCGCCAATGCCAATGGACAGAATGTCGGTAAAGCGATCGGCGGTCGGTGGATGAATGTCCCCAGCATGGACTTTTTGGGTGAAATCTTCAATGCGATCGATGGTTTCCGTAATATTTCGACGTAATTCTTCTGTAGGGGCGAGTTCAGGCGATCGCAACCAGTAATGTCCAACCATACGTTGCTCATCAGGATTAGCGATCGTGCCCGACTCTAGGGCTTTCATATCTGCAAAAGCCTTGACAAACTTAGGTTGTATCTGTGTTATAAAGTCTGGCGTAAATCCAATCCGACTGATATCCACATAGATACCCAAATCCACGTGGTAGTACAGCCAGTCTTGATAACGTTGCCACAGTTCCACAGCCGAACTCATACGAACCTCACTTTGCTTTTTCTAAATAGCTTAGATGTGAATAGCTTAAAACAGGCGATACACAATGCCAATCGTAAGTGATAAGTAGCAACCTTGTTTGAAGTTATTTGTACAGATTTGGCTGGTCAAGTTGATCTCTGATTTTTAGATTTAGCGGTTTTCGCGCCTGTAGCTTGAAAAACATCAAATTTGGTTATTAAATCTACGTTAAGAAGTACATCAAAGTTGGCTTACTGCCCCTATCAAAGTGTTATGGTGATCGCATAGCCAAATCAGCTATTCGGCGTAATGGGGTAATTAAAACAAGATTACGCGCCACAACTTTATTTTGGCTGATTTGGAACTCAGAAGCGAGGTTATAAAGATGAAACTTGTAATTCAAGGCAAGAATATTGAAGTCACGGAAGCCATCCGCGAATATGTCGAGCAAAAGATCGACAAAGCGGTGAGTCATTTCCAAGCATTAACGACTGAGGTGGATGTCCATCTCTCAGTGGCTCGTAACCCTCGCATTGCTTCTAGTCAATCGGCAGAAGTAACAGTGTACGCCAATGGATCGGTGATCCGCGCAGAGGAGAAGAGTGAGAATTTGTATGCCAGCATCGATCTAGTAGCTGACAAAATCTCACGTAAGTTGCGTAAATTTAAGGAGCGCAAGACCGAACGAGCGGCGGCAAAAACTAGTGTTGCAGTACTAGAACAACCTCCTTTACCATTGCCAAACGACAATCGGGTGGTTGAATTACCTTCTCAAGTTGTGCGAAATAAGTATTTTGCCATGCCCGCCCTATCCGTTGATGAGGCTCTAGAGCGTCTAGAGTTAATCGACCATGATTTCTATGTTTTCCGCAATGCTGATACAGGGGAAATCAACGTTGTCTATGAACGAAATCATGGTGGTTATGGGGTAATTCAACCCCATGATGTCAAAAAACATTAAAAATAAACAATGAAGCTGCCCAGATACTTACGGCGCGGTATCGCAACTTACTGAAATGTGTCAACATTGCGGTGAATTAAAAACCTAGAAGAGCATACCTCCCCGCTACGCGGAGAGGTATGCTCTCTGGTTTTAGTTTTTAATTATGTCGAACTAATTATTGCTTCATTTTATTTGAGTGAAAGTAAAAATCCCTCAAAAAAAGAGTGGCGCGTTGCGCCACTCTTTTTTGCTGATTAAATTTGCTACGCTAGAAGACGAAAGCGAATCTTTCGCTATTTCATACTACGCAATTTTATTTTTATTTCAGAGCAGATATGACTGTTAAGTACGGCGAACAAGCGATCGCAGAAGCAACGCTCACGACTTTCCCAAATCCTAGAATTGGCAGAGACTATAGCATCCAACTTACTCTTCCCGAATATACTTGTAAGTGCCCATTTTCAGGCTATCCCGACTTTGCCACCATTCACATTACCTATACCCCAAACCTATTATTGGTCGAGCTCAAAGCAATTAAGCTCTATATCAATAGCTATCGCGATCGCTTCATCTCCCACGAAGAAGCCGTCAATCAGATTTTGGATGATTTTGTAAAAGCTAGCGATCCTCTTAGAATTAATGTCAAAGGCGATTTCAGTCCTCGTGGCAATGTACACACCCTTGTCGAAGTAAATTACACCAAACCTCAAGAAACAATCTAGCCATAAATACGTCCCATGGATATGAGCATCGTTGATTTATGAAACTTCGCAAAAAATACCCAACATCTGCCAACGCTGAAATTAATCTGACTGCATTGCTAGATGTAGTATTCTCAATTCTGGCATTTTTCGTTCTGTTATCCGCCGCCCTTACCGTGCCCAGTCGCATTGGGGTCGATTTACCCATAAGCGATCGCAATACTAAGGGCGAATCAAACTCAGAAGGGCTAAAGCCAGAAGATGTTTTTGTAATCACCCTCGATCCTTCGGGACAAATGCTAAAGGATGGAAAATTTATTTCTTCTTCCCAATTAGCCCAAGATATTAGTAGATTCTTAGCAATCTCTAGCAAGGGGATGGTTGTACTTAGTGCCGATGACTCCAATGTCTCCTATCAAATTGTGATTAGTCGTCTATCAGAATTAAGAGCAATTGCGGGAAATCGGGTGGCGATCGCCACATCGCGATCTTAGTCATCGTTTACATTTCCTTAAGTTCACCTACTTACAAAAATCCATGTTGCCAACCGAACCGAAGAGTGACCTAAGCGACCTAACTGTAAGTCAAACCAAGCAACCTGAGATGAAGCATACGCAGATATCTACACTGCACAGTTCCATCCTTAAATTTACCCATAAGGCGGGTAACCTCGCTGTCAAATATCCCTTTTGGGCACTTGTAGCTAGCTCTCTTGGAATTCATGCTGCTTTTGCATTCATTACACCAAATCCACTTAAAAAGACCGAGACACCCCCAGAACCAGTAGTAGTGTCAACGCTTCCCGTTGTTAAATTACCACCCAAATCACCTATTACCTCATCAAATAAATCTCTCTTCAGCAACCTATTTGTCAAACCTATTCCCAATAAAATTGGCACGCCCCTTAATTCATTTCCCAATACATCGCTTAATTCGCCTTTAACCTCGTTGGATCTAAATTCCCCAGATAATTTAGAAGATTTGCCCCCGTTATCCTCAGATTTTTCGGGCATTACAACTTCGCCCCTCTCCAAATACACCAGAGAGCCAGACCAATCGGTAAAACCCCAACCTCGCGTATCGACTCCCCCCACAAATCCTCCATCTCGCTTTACCGCATCGGGACAGATCGATAACAGCAATCCGCCAACTAAACTGACAAATAATAGTAATCTGAGGCCTGAATTTCAGAACGGTGGCATCAAAAATCAACCAACTTCGCCTACGTCACCTCCGCAAAACAATTCCAATACGAAACCAACTCAAACTCCCAATAACTCACAAGGATCGCAAGGATTAGTTGCCTCGAATTCTCATAATGGCGATCGCAATGAAGCGGAGATCGTCAACATTTCATCGCCTTATCCCACCAATGACCAACAATTTATCGATTTATTATCAAAACAAGCGGTTATAAATACAAGGATTGTTCCTGAGGGAAAATTAATATCAGCAACTGGTCCCGAAAGAGAAAAAGGAGTGGAATGGATCGCCCCCAAGGTGTCTAGTGTGGCGGGAAAAAGTGGCTCGGTCATATTTATGTGGCTGGTCGATCCTAGCGGTAAGGTTAAGAAACTCTATTTAAAGTCCAGTGGATTTAAAGAGTTAGATGATATTGCTAAGGAGACGGCTAAGGAATATAAATTTAAACCCCTTGAAGATCCGCAAAGTGGCAAATTCCGACTCGTTACGGCTAAGTATGAATTCCCCTAATATCGCTTAGGCAACGAGCTTTGAGAAAGGGTTTGCTATGCAAACCCTTTCTCGCCCAAAAGTAAAAGCCTTACTAAGCAAGGCTTTTACTTTTGGGCTTTGATAATTTGCCAGCTTAACCAGAACTGAAGTTATACCAAGTTAAGAAATGGCTACGCCATTTCTTAACTTGAAAACCCTTGCTAGGTTTAGTTT
>NZ_LIRE01000111.1 GCF_001402795.1 Pseudanabaena sp. 'Roaring Creek' | reverse complement strand
TTACAAACCAAAACCCGTAAAGTTGCGCCCCCTACGGGGGCATAACTTTACGGGTTTTGGTAATTTTTGCACAAACACTTATAAAGCAAAAGAGCCGCAAAACGGCTCTTTTGCTTTAAATATGAAACTCAACCTCTAGAAGTGATAAATCATCTTCAAAAGGACGATTATGGGCTGCTTCTTTAACACAGGCTAATATATGCTCGATTCTTGAGGAGCGATCGCTAGGAGTACGAATAAAAGTATCAATGAGGGCATTAAATCCCCAGATGCTATCGTCTTCTTGGGGAATTTCGTAGACACCATCACTAAATAAATACAACCTACTACTCGTATCAATCTCGCATACCTGTTCTTGGTAATTAATATCAGGCATCATACCGATGGGTAGTCCAGCCGTTTTTAATAATTTAATTTTAGGAATTTCCTGATTAGAAATTAATACGGCTGGAGGATGCCCGCCACTGGCATAGATTAATTTGCGTTCTTGCTTGTCATACACCCCATACCAGATCGTGAAATACATCTCATTATGTACAGACATCTGAAAAGTATTATTGAGATCCTGCAATACCTCACTGGGACTGTAGAAATTAGTTGTGTCCTGAGATGTCCTGCTCCGTCTGAGGCTGCGCGTCCGCATTAAATTTAACACGGAAACCGAAAGCAACGCGGAGCCAACCCCATGTCCCGATACATCGAGTAAGTACAGAGCTAAATGATTTTTATCAAGCCAGAAATAATCAAAACTGTCACCCCCAAGCTGGGTAGATGGTAGGAAACTCGACTGAATCGAAATACTGCCTTCGATCGGTGCAGGTAAAAGCGATCGCACATACTGCGAGGCTTGGGACAACTCTTGCTCAATTAAACGCTTTTGCCTTTGGATTTCTTCAGTTGCTTGATAGAGTCTTAGCCCCGCTCTAACCCTTGCGCGTAACTCATTGATCCTTGGCGGTTTACTCAAAAAGTCATCGGCTCCCATTTCCAACCCACGCACCAAGTCGCCCTCTTGGTCTCTCGCTGTCAATAAAATGAGATAGATATGGGACAGTTCGACGCTGCTTTTAATTTGGCGACATACCTCTAACCCGTCAAGGATGGGCATCATCCAATCACAAATAATTAAAGACGGATTTAGCTCTCTAGCTTTGATTAATCCTTCCTCGCCATCCTTTGCTATAACCACGTCATAACCTTGACTCTTGAGAAATCTCTGAAGGGTCATTCTGATCGTTGGATCATCATCAATGATGAGAATTTGCGGCATATTGCTGTACAAAGCTTACAAAGCTATCTGTTGCTATTCGTCGATGGTGAAAGATTTGGCAACTCTAGCAAATAAATCTTTGACTTTATCCCAACGTCTTTCCGAGCTAGAAATGCTGAGGGTGTAGAGGTTACCACGATTGGTGGATACAGTCACGAGATCGTGGCGGGGAGCCCCCTGTGACCGTTCAACTGCATATTCAAAAGTGTAATAGTTGCGATCGCCAGATTCTTTCTGAGTTGCACTGAGAAGTTTGGCTTGGCGACCAGAACCTTCAGGGGCAACTACGCGCTCTTTTAAGCGCAAACCAATTGCTTCAGGATTACCAATTTCTTCAAGGCTTTTGACGGTTTCTAGTTTGCTAATGGCAACAGATACGTTTTCTGAGGGTTCAATGATGTCGTGGAATAGGATATCAATGGCAGAGTTGCCTTTAGTTTCTGTCCAACCATTGGGATATAAAAAACGGTAGCCATCTTTGCTATCGGCAAATGGTACTAGACCACTCGTAGGAGTACTAGCACAACTGGTCAGAAATAAAGCAAATACTACAAGTAAGGTAGAGACGGCGCGTTTGAGCATGATTAAAGAATTTAGTGAAATATTTAGTGAAATAAATAGCAAAAATACTAGAGAATCTTATCAAAAAACAATCCAGCCTAAGTGGTGCTAACTACTTTGTAAGACTTGCCAATACTAGAATACAGTACCTTAGACTCCTCGGTGAGTCTGAGACACACCAAGCCAGAAAAAAAGCGCTTTGCGCTATTTTTCTAGCTCTTGACTAGTCCTGTCAGGGGGGAACTAGCACTAGCATAGGGTTTGACAGGGATGCGACCAGACAAATAAGCTGCACGACCTGCCTCAGTTGCCATCCCCATTGCCCGTCCCATCGCGACAGGATTGCTAGCACAGGCGATCGCCGTATTTACCAATAAAGCTGATGCCCCTAACTCCATGGCTGCGGCTGCTTCACTGGGTACACCGATACCAGCATCGACCACCACAGGAACCTTAGCTTCTTCAATGATGATGGAAATATTGGCAGCATTGTTCAGCCCTTGCCCCGAACCAATGGGAGAACCTAGGGGCATCACTGTGACGCAACCTATTTCTTCAAGGGTTTTCGCCAAACGGGGATCGGCATTGATATAGGGCAATACAGCGAACCCTTCTTTCACTAATTGCTCGGCTGCTTTGCAAGTGCCAAGAGGATCGGGCAGCAAATATTTCAGATCGGGAATTACTTCGAGCTTGACAAAATTATTATCTTCTTGCCCCAAAATTTTAGCCATCTCGCGCCCCAGTCTTGCTACACGTACCGCTTCATCGGCGGTCTGGCAGCCAGCCGTATTCGGTAAAAGCCAATATTTGCTCCAGTCAATTGCCTCGGCAAGTCCTTCATGTCCAGCGGCATTGGTCTGGACGCGCCGCACGGCTACGGTGACAATTTCACAACCACTTGCTGCGATCGCCTGACGCATGACTTCAAAGTTAGAATACTTGCCCGAACCAGTCATGAGCCGCGATCGGAACTTACGTCCCGCAATTTCCAGCATATCTGCCAATAATTCATCAGAATTAGCATCAGTATCAGATATTTGGTTGTTTAGCGTAAAAATTGGGTTAAAAGAAGGGGAGGAGGCGATCATATCGAGGAGTTAAAAGTTGGCTTCTGGATTTGTAGGAGTAAATGCGCTTAAGTGCATTTACTCCTACGATAATCAATTTCAAGGATATATATTAGTTTGCGGTTTGAAGGCGCAATTTTTTATTAAGATACTTAGGATACTTACGTGTCTTCTGTGATATTCCCAATTTTCCATAGTATTCAATAGCAAGTAGCAATTTAGTTTCATGGCTAACCTCAAATCTATCCGCGATCGCATCGGCACTGTTAAGAATACTCGCAAGATTACTGAAGCAATGCGTCTTGTCGCCGCCGCAAAGGTCAGACGCGCCCAGCAACAAGTTCTTGCCACCCGTCCCTTTGCCGACCGCCTCGCTCAAGTTCTATATCGTCTCCAGCAGCGCATCGCTTTTGAGGATGTGAGTCTGCCCCTTCTGGATAAACGTCCTGTTAAAACTGTTGGTCTTCTAGTAATTTCTGGCGATCGCGGTCTTTGTGGTGGCTATAATTCAACTATTATCCGCCGTGCTGAAGCCCGTGCTAGAGAACTAAAGGAACAAGGGCTAAATTACACCTTTATTTTAGTTGGTCGTAAAGCGGTGCAGTATTTTTCCCGCCGCGATCAACCGATCACAGCCAAATTTGCTAACTTAAATCAAATCCCTAACGCAGCGGAAGCCAATGCGATCGGTGATGAAATTACTTCAGCATTTTTAGCAGGTGTAATTGACCGCGTTGAGTTGATTTACACCCGCTTTGTGTCTTTAATTAGCTCGCGTCCAGTAGTCCAAACCCTATTGCCCCTTGAGCCTCAAGGCTTAGAACCTCAAGATGACGAAATTTTCCGCCTAATTACCCGTGGCGGTAAATTCCAAGTTGAACGCGAAAAGCGGGAGATCACTGTTAAGGAATTGCCCAAAGAGTTAATTTTTGAACAAGATCCCGAACAAATTCTCGATGCCCTATTACCTCTTTATCTCAGCAATCAGATTCTCCGTGCTTTGCAAGAATCCGTAGCTAGCGAACTAGCCGCAAGGATGACCGCAATGAACAATGCTAGTGAGAATGCGGGAGACTTGATCAAGGCTTTAACCTTGCAGTACAACAAGGCTCGTCAAGCTGCTATTACTCAAGAAATTTTGGAAGTTGTTGGTGGCGCTGCCGCGTTGACATAATAGCAAAGCTCAAAATGGCTAAGCCATTTTGAGCTTTGTTATAGCTACAGTCACTTGAATTAGGACAAATCAAACCCAAAGAACTAATTGACGGCGCGAAGCGCCGTCAATTAGTTCTTTGGGTTTATGTCCTAGTAAACTTGGCGACAGCTATAT
>NZ_LIRE01000686.1 GCF_001402795.1 Pseudanabaena sp. 'Roaring Creek' | reverse complement strand
AAAGTTGCCGAACCTCCCGTCGGTACTGAGAATTGACTAAAACTATGGAATAAATTTGCTCCATTATTGGGCTGATTGCCATTGGTAATCGTAAAGTTGAGATTGTCTGGACTGGTGACTGTCGTAGACAGCGTGCCATCGGCTGTCACAGGTTGTGCTGCCACAGAATAAGTTAGGGATAGATACCCCAAAAGCAGATTGCCCCCTAAATAAGATAGCCGCAAAATAGAAATCATAGATGCCTTTCCCCTTCTCATATAAAACAAATAAAATCGCCAGACAAATATCTTTAGTAAAATCTTATTAAGAATATTAAAAGAAAATAAAAAATCATCAATTAATTAAGCAAATACTAAGTGATTGGGAATGCTAAAAAAGACTTAAAACCCGCATTTACATTGTGTGTGAGCCATAAATTTTGGATTTTATACCTAATTTCGACTTGGCACTTATAGCGTCTTGCCAAATTAATTTCTGCTTAATTTTCGAAACAAAAAACTAATTATAGTCAAGGGTTTAGTATTTTATTCTGCCTATGACAAAATAAAAAAACTGCTATAATTTCAAAGGTCAGTTGGAAAATTTATGGATTATCAAATATTACCTGATTTTACTTATTATGGATTATCAATATTGGCAGACTTAAATTATCTTAAAAAGCAAAGAAATTACTCTTAAATATATGGATTTTTGTAATATTTTGTTGTGTAATTATCTCGCTCGCATCTTGCCATTTACTTTGCCATTCATGAGATCTACGATTATTTTAATAGTTGTAAGTTTGTCTTCAGAATTGTCTGCTATTGAAGCAAGTGAGCTTAATCCTGTATTAAATAAACAAGGATTATTTACACAACTTGTAGATCGTGCCGATCGTATCGATAACGATCGCGTCGATAATAATGTCAGAACCAAAGTCAACACAAAGCGCGATGCTTCTCAATTCCCCATAAAATCGCCCCTTGAACAGAGACTAGGGGAAGAGCCATTGCTTACAGCGCAGAGGGTTGATCCTAATCTTGCTAATCCTTTACAACGGATTAATCCTTCTCCTAATCAACCCGCTTTGCCCCAAGAAACCCTACCTACATCACCAACCTTAGAGCAGTCAGTACCGAAAGTCCCTGAAGGAACGGAGACTCGTCCAAGTACTTTTCCCGCTAAGTTTTTTGTTAAACAAATTGAGGTAATTGATAGCACGGTATTTACTACCGAAGAACTGGCTGTAGTAACTAAACCTTTTACGGGTAGGGAGTTGACTTTCGCGGAATTACTACAGGTGCGATCGGCTATTACTCAGCTTTACATTAGTCGTGGTTATATCTCTTCAGGGGCAATTATTCCTCCTCAAACTATGTCAAATGGGACGATCAGAATGCAGGCGATCGAAGGTAGTTTGGAAGAGATTAAAATTACGGGGCTACAACACCTTAATCCCGACTATATTCGGAGCCGTCTGGAATTAGCGGGAGCAAAGCCTTTAAACATCAACCACCTACTGGAAGGGCTACAATTACTAAAGCTAAATCCCTTAATTGAAAATATTTCCGCAGAACTACAAACAGGCGATCGCCCTGAAACACGAATTTTATTAGTGGAAGCGAAGGAAGCTAAAAATTTCAGCGTTATTCCTACACTAGATAATGGGCGATCGCCTAGTGTGGGTAGTTTTCGTCGTCAGATCCAACTCGTTCATGCTAACTTGCTTGGGCTCGGCGATGGGTTGAGATTGGGCTATACCAACACCGATGGAAGCAATGGCTTTGATTTCAGCTACACAATGCCGATTAATCCTAGCAACGGCACAATCCAATTGGCGGCTGGCACTACGACTAGTAATGTAATTGAGTCTCCCTTTGACGTACTCAAAATTTCGGCGGTCTCGAAATATTACGAAGTCACCTATCGCCAACCCTTGATTTTACGCCCCCAAGAGGAGCTAGCCCTAGGACTATCATTTTCAAGGCAAGAAAGCCAAACTTCCTTAGGCATTGACAATATTGGACCATTTCCCATCTCTTCTGGTGCGGATAGCCAAGGTAGCACCCGCGTCTCCGCTTTACGCTTCTTTCAAGAATGGACTAAGCGCAATGAACAATCTGTAATCGCTTTTCGCTCTCAATTTAGTTTTGGACTTGGGGGATTATTTAATGCCACTGTAAACCAGCAGGGAGTTCCCGATAGCAACTTTTTTGCTTGGCGCGGTCAAGGGCAATGGGTACAGTTACTTGCACCAGATACTCTTTTTCTATTGCGGGGAGATGTTCAGATCGCCGATCGCACATTACTAACCTTGGAGCAATTTGGATTAGGAGGAGTCACTACTATTCGCGGCTATCGCCAAGATTATCTCTTAACCGATAATGGGGCACAGATTTCTGCTGAAGTTCGTCTACCAATTTTTAGAGATACTGATTCTAAAGGGATCTTGCAATTAGTACCCTTTATTGATGCGGGGGCGGGTTGGAACAACAATGGCAGCAATCCGAAACCAAATACTTTAGTAGGGATGGGGATGGGGCTATTGTGGCAACAGGGGGAAACTTTATCCATCCGACTCGACTGGGGCATCCCTCTAGTTAACGTAAATTCGCAGGGCAATAGCTCACAAGAACGGGGCTTATATTTTTCGGCTACTGCCCATTTTTAATCCCTTTTCTTACAGGTGATACCAAAGCTCAAAATGGCTACGCCATTTTGAGCTTTGAAAACCCTTACTGGGTTTGTTTTTTAATTCACAAAAGTGTGACAACACTTTTGTGAATTGGTATTAGCTGTAGCTGTGTGAATTTGTCAAAATCCCAGAAAAATAAGTTGCGGTGCGAAGCACCGCAACTTATTTTTCTGGGATTTTTTAGCGATTTAAAGTTAACTCCTTTTTATTACCTAAAATCCCTTGGGGTCGCCATACCATCAGCAAGATGAGAGTGATCCCGATCAGCATTAGCTGAATTGCTTCAAATCTTCCGCCATCGGCACGAATTTGCTCGGGGAGAAATCGGGGCAGGGCATTATAAGCCTGAAATACGATCGCACCGATAATCACCCCCAGATTATTGCCCGCGCCGCCAATGGTGATAATCGTCCATGCTTGGAAGGTAATCAGCGGGACAAAATTATCGGGATAGACTGTCGTTAATTGCCAAGCATAAAAGGCTCCAGCCATCCCCCCGATCGCTCCACCGATCGCAAAGGCTTGTAGTTTGTACCAAAACACGTTTTTCCCCAGAGCCTTGACCACTTCTTCGTCTTCCCGAATTGCTTTGAGTACTCTGCCCCAAGGCGATCTCACTAGCCACTCTAAACGCCAATACACCACTGCGACAACCACCAGTAATAACGCCGCAAGAACAAAGGAATAGTTTTGGCGCGATACGAGATTAACGAGAGGAAGTGGGAAGTCTTGAACGCCTCGCGTACCTTTGGTCAGCCATTCTTCGTTATTGGCGATGAGCCGCACCAGTTCCGATACGCCGATCGTAACGATCCCCAAATAGTCCTCGCGGAGCTTGAGGGCAGTGCTACCGATCGCGATCCCCAGTAAACCAGCGATCGCCGCCGCAATGAGAAAAGCCCATACCCAAGGTACGCCACTCAGGCTCAACAACACAGTTGTATAGGCTCCAACGGTCATAAAGGCAACATGACCAAAGTTGACTAAACCTGCAAAGCCCCATTGGAGATTTAGCCCCAGACTAAACAGAGCAAAGATGGCTGCATTAATAAAGAGGGTGGTGATGTATTCGAGCATGAATTGTTAATTTAGTTTAAGGGCGCATTGCGGGAGAGATTTTTGCATGAATTATATAGCAACAAGCCCAAAGATGAGTGGTGGCGCAAAGCGCCACCACTCATCTTTGGGCTTGTTGCTACCTTCTCTTCGGGATACAACCAGCAAATTATTAGGCAACATTAGTCAGTATCAGTTAGCCTTTATTCCTTCTGCTGGGGAATTTCATGTTTGAGCGAGCAGTGAGCATTATGGCTGGGGGCATATTTGCAAGTTTTTATTTGATTAGCTATATAGTAAATCCAGACTGGTACATGCGAAAACACCATGCCTTTATGCATTAATCCCGCTTGCCCCATCCCCAATCATCCTGACAACGATAAATCCCTCAATTGTCAGGGATGTGGTTCTGAATTACTGATTGATGGTTGTTATACGGTCACTAAGCTCTTGAGCGATACTGGGGGGTTTGGGGTGGTATATGAAGTAGTTAATCCCGCAGGTCATGCCAAAATCCTGAAGGTTCTCAAACAGGATTTGAACGCAGATAGCAAAGCTGTCTCTTTGTTTCAGCAGGAAGCCTATGTATTAGGGCAGATCGAACATGCGGGAATACCCAAAATCGAGAACTATATCCATCACGATCTTGCCAATGGAACAATGGTACATTGCATTATTATGCAAAAAATTGAGGGGGTGAATCTCGAACAATGGATCAATCAAAGGGATAGAAAACCGATCGCTCAAAAACGGGCGATCGCTTGGCTACGCCAACTAATGGATATTCTGTCCCTAGTACATCGCAACAAATATCTCCATCGCGATATCAAGCCCGCCAATATTATGTTGTCTCCGTCGGGGCAACTGGTTTTGATCGATTTTGGGACTGCCCGCGAAGCGACCCATACCTATCTTGCCAAAATTGGTGGCGTGCAAGGCGTAACGAGCATTTGCTCGGTAGGTTACACCTCCCCTGAGCAGGAAAAGGGTTTTGCCGTACCACAGTCGGATTTTTATGCCCTCGGCTGTACAATGATCCATCTTGTGACGGGGAAATATCCCCTTGATACTTACAATCCCCATCGCGATGTGTTTGAGTGGCGAGGCTTTGCTCCTGATATTTCCGAAGAGTTTGCCGATCTGCTCGATGCGCTCATTGCCAGAAAGCCCAGCGATCGCCCCATTAATTGCGAATCGATTCTTAAAATTATCAAGGAAATCGAACAACTTGATCGGCTTGCCCCCAATGACAAAAATAAATCGAAACGAAAATTAATTAAAAAAGCGCTTAAAGAATCGACTCGTAAGCCAACTTCTCCCATCCTATTAGCTGCCTCTGTATTGATCGCTTCCATCGTGGGACTGAGCATCGGGACGGTAATTAAGGTTTCGGCGATCGGTAATTTTGAAGAGATCAGCATCCAACTGACATCGTTTCAGCAAAAACGTTTAACCCCCATCAAGTTTTTGCAAGGACATACTGATGCGGTGCAAAGTGTAGCGGTGAGTCCAGATGGGAAGACGATCGCCAGTGCCAGTGATGATGGAACTGTGAAACTTTGGGAATTGGAAGGGGATAATACTAGCCCTATCAAGGAAATTAAGGATCGGGGTGGATGGGTGCGTGCGGTAGTCTTTGTCTCGGACTCCCAAATTATCACTGCTGGGCAAGATAAAAATATCAAAATCATTGATATTGCCTCAGGAAAAATTCTTAAAACCCTAAGCGGACATACTAACCTGATTAATAGTTTGGCGATCGCTCCTGCGAGCGACCTGCTAGCAAGTGGTAGCTATGACAATGAAATCAATCTTTGGCAAATCTCAACGGGGAAGCTCTGGCGATCGCTGAAGGGACATACGGATAAAATTTGGGGGTTAGCGATTTCGACGGATGGAAAATTTGTCATCAGTGCCAGTCGCGACAAGACTTTAATAATATGGGATGTGAAAACAGGTGAGGCTTTGCACACCTTGAAGGGGGCTCTGGCGGGGGTAACCTGTGTCTTGATTACCCCTAATGGGAAACAAGTAATTAGTGGGGGCGGGGATCGAGTTATTCGGGTTTGGGATATGGCTTCAGGTAAGCAGCTATATACCCTTAATGGTCATGAAGATGCGATCGGTGCGATCGCCATTACTAGCGATGGCAAATATCTCTTGAGCGGTGGCAAGGATAACCCTAACTCCATTCGTTTATGGAATCTGCAAACAAAATCTCAAATTTGGAACTTTATCGGTCATACCGATCTAGTTACATCCCTAGTAATTACTCCAGATAATCTGAAATTAATTAGCAGCAGTCAAGACAAAAATATCGATATTTGGCAAATGCCAAAGCTAGGCGAATAAGTAATACTAATTCACGAAAGTGTTGTCATACTTTTGTGAATTTGTGAATTATAGCTACAGTCACTTGACTGAGGACAAATCAAACCCCAAGAATTGACTGGCGGCGCGAAGCGCCGCCAGTCAATTCTTGGGGTTTATGTCCTAATACACTTGGC
>NZ_LIRE01000110.1 GCF_001402795.1 Pseudanabaena sp. 'Roaring Creek' | reverse complement strand
TGTCCTCATTCAAGTGACTGTAGCTATAAACACCAAACCCAGTAAGGTTTTGAGATTCCCAAAATGGCAACGCCATTTTGGGAATTGGTATAACGCTTCCGTGCGATGGTCAAGAAATTCAAAAAAAACAAAAACTGGTGCAGCAAGCAACTCTCACCGCACCAGTCTTTAGTTGTCAATTCCTTTATTAAGGCGCTAGAGCATTGCCTCTCAGCAAACTACCGATCGTCTTGGCGGTAATCTTCAACTGCGTGAAAGGATTAGCAGGGACGACGGTTTTGTAGAGATAGCTGTCAAAAGTAAGCTTTTGCACATCTTTATCAGCACACATTTCTACAAAGGCTTCACGGGTAGCATTTGTGGCATAAAAAACATTTTGGAGAATGTCTAGGACTTTATAAGTCAGACCATACTGTTTATCCCAACGCTTGATGTAAACCTTGAGATCGGCTTCAGTAGGGATACGCTTACCAGCTTCAGCAAATTCCACGATCGCTTCCGCACACATCCGACCAGACTTAGCCGCGAAGTAGATACCTTCACCACTGGACTTAGTGACGTAGCCAGCCGCATCGCCAACGAGAGCCACGCGACCAACGACACGGCGAGGACGGGGATGCTCGGGAATGGGATGGGCTTCAACCTTAATTACTTCGCCACCTTCGATTCTGGGCAAAGCGCGAGCGCGGATACCTGCTTGCAATTGCTTGATCATGCGTTGGTTTTTATGCATCGTGCCAGTACCAACGGCGACGTGATCGTATTTGGGGAAGACCCAAGCGTAGAAATCAGGCGAAACATCATCGCCCACATACATTTCGGCTAAATCTTTGTAATATTCCATTTTGTCTGGAGAGATGCGGATGCGTTCTTGGAAGGCGATCGCATAGTTATAGTCACCAGCATCGATCGCTTTAGCAACTACGGAGTTAGCCCCGTCAGCACCGACGATGAGATCGACTTCGAGAGTCCGCATGATCCCTTCGTTACCACCTTCGGCAAAATCTGAGTAGGTGAGGACATAGGGCTGCTTGCCATTCTCTGTGATCTTGATATCAAGAATCCGACCGTTGATTAGTTTTGCGCCAAGGTCAGCAGCGCGATTGCGTAAAAATGCATCTAAAACTTCGCGACGGCACATACCGATATATTCATCGGGATTGTCTAACTTAATGTCTACTTCCACATTGCTGGGAGAGATCATTTTCATATTGCGGACGCGGCGATCGATAATTTCAGGGGGTAAATCAAATTCAGAAACCATACATAGAGGAATTGCTCCACCGCAGGGTTTGGCGTTGTCCAGTTTACGCTCAAATATGTAGGTCTCAATTCCTGCTTTGGCAAGTGTTTCAGCCGCACAGGAACCCGCAGGTCCGCCGCCTACAACAGCAACTCGTAATGTCAAAATGCGCTCCTAAAGCTTTATTTAATCGGGTTTTAACTAATTTGGATGTTAGCATTGCCACCTATGCGATTGGGGCAAAATTGATGAATATTAACATTTGTATTGTTTTGTATATCGCTGAGGTTGCTGTTTTCCCACAATCCATAAAGATGGGCGGCGGCGCTTAGCGCCGCCACCCATCTTTATGGATTGCGACGTTTTTCAAGTAAGCGGCGTATACTCACTTCCCACCACAAAATATAGACATACAAAACCAAGAAATTAGACGCTGCGGCGCTTCGCGCCGCAACGTCTAATTTCTTAGATATGGGGAAACCCACAGATGAATGAGGCTGTGTTGTAAATGTTGTGTTAGTTTCTAGGGAGATCTCACAGACAGAGCTAAATATGAAATATCTCACAGACGCGATCGCCAATATTTCCTCGCAATTGGTTGCTAGATCTGCCGCCTCGATCGCCTCGATCGCCTTATTTAGTCTGCTGGGTGGCATCTTTGCCCAACCTAGCGAAGCTGCTGACACCATCAACTTCCGCTTTAATATTTTTGAAGTCTCCGTATCCGTTGATGACCTCGAAACTTTTTCTAAAACTGGTGAATTGCGAGGTGCGCTGGAAACTGCATCCCGCTATATTTCTGCGGCTGACATGGCGACTTTTCGGCGGATTCTCACCGAGCGAGCCGATGTGCCTGTGGCGCTACTGTCTAGATTTTTATACACATCCCAAGGAGAAAGGGCGTTAGACATCCTCGGAGATTTTATTAGAACTGGCCCCGAACTATCAGGTAATCGTGCGATTCGTGCTGCTGCTGTTTTGGCAGATGCCGATAAGGAGACTGGTTTGTCTTTGCTCGGCTTTTTACGAAAATTTCCAACATCGGATATTTATTTTGACATTCAAGAAGGACTACAAACTGTTGGTGAATTGAGCGACCTCCTGCAAAACACTCAAAAAGTTGTGCAAATGGTTAATGACGAAGCAATTAAAATTGCCAAGGCAACTGCATCCAATTCCACCCCTTCTATAGTTCCGCTAGCCGATTTGCGCGATAAGGGTAATATTTCATGGGAGCGGACTAGTCTCAAAGCGCCAGCCCTAGATAACCGCTATGAGATTCCCTTTTATTTGTTTATTCCCAAAACTACTAGCCCTAAGTCCGAACCTTTGCCAGCGATCGTCATCTATCCTGGATTACTTTCTAACCGCGAACCATTGCTCTACCTTGCTGAACATTTAGCATCCTATGGATTTGCGGTGGTATTGACGATTTCCCCCAACAGCAGTGATGAACAATTAAATAAATTGATTATCGGTGCGGTTAGTGAGATTGCGCCACCCGAGAGCTTTATCGAGCGTCCGCAGGACATAACTGCCGTTCTAAACTACCTTGAAAAATCTCCCCAAACGGCTAACGTGAACTGGCAAAATGTGGGCATGGTCGGACATTCCTTTGGTGGTTATGCTGCGCTGGCTTTGGTCAGTGATGCCCAGCTTCAATTTGCCGATCTCAGTGAAGTCTGTCAAGGCAAGTATAAATGGAATGTATCCTTACTGCTGCAATGTGTGGCTTTAAGATTGCCCAACCAAAACTATAAGTTAGGCGATCCAAGAATTAAATCGGCGATCGCGGTTAACCCCGTGACCAGCCATGTCTTGGGCAAAGCTAACCTGAGCAAGATCGCAGTACCGATCGCCATCGTCGGTAGTGCGGATGATACCTTTGCTCCCGTGGTTTCCGAGCAAATTGTGCCCTTTACATGGTTGACTACCCCTAATCGCTACTTAGTGCTGCTTAATCGTGCGGGGCATACTGCGGTAACGGCTGTTACCTCTAGCGATCGCCTCAGTCCTGAAATCAGTAGCGCTTTAGCAGGTCCCAACCCAATTGCCGCACAGGATTATCTCAAGTTGCTGAGTGTTGCTTTTTTCAAAACATACTTAACGCAAGAGACTGGCTATGCTGGTTACATCACCACCGAATATTTTGCGAATATTTCTACCGCTGATGCTCAGGTGAGTCTATTGCGATCGCTCAGCAGTGACAAAATTGATTCGGCAGTTAGAAATTAGCTAAAACTATACAAACCTCAATAAGAGAAGGTGGGCGCAAAGCTCCAACCTTCTCTTCCTAACGCAAGTGGCTACGCGGCTACAGCGCATAGTAATTATTAATGTGAGTTCGGGATAATTGGAAACGGGTTTTGAGAAAAGGTTTGCTACGCAAACCTTTTCTCAAAACCCAAAAGTAAAAGTCTTGCTACGCAAGGCTTTTACTTTTGGGTTTTGAAAATTTGCCAGCTTAACCCGAACTGACGTTAATTAAGGCGAAAAAATTGCTTAATGCTTCTTAACAAGCCAACCTTATTTCTAGATATAACTACCCATAAATTAGGGACTAGTCGTAAAATAGGCATTCAGATAGGTATTTAAACTGCAATTTATCAACAAAATCCTTTATTCAGCGCGAAAGAAAGCATAAGAGAAAATATGGTAGCTACCCCTTCTAAACCCGATGTAAGCCAGTCAAACCAACAAAAGGTTAACGGGACTGGCCGACGCGAAACGATCCTAACCCCACGCTTTTACACGACTGACTTTGAAGCGATGGCAAATATGGATATCTTCAAGCTCAAGCCAGACTATGAAGCTATCCTCGAAGAATTTAAATTTGACTATAACCGTCGGCACTTCGTCCGTACTGCTGACTTCAACCAATCATGGGATCATATCGATCCCCAAGTGAAAGAACATTTCCGCGTTTTCCTTGAAGGATCTTGTACCTCTGAATTTTCAGGATTTTTGCTTTACAAAGAAATTGCTGTCAAAATCAAGGACAAAAACCCTCTAATGGCTGAAATTTTCAGCCTGATGAGTCGCGACGAAGCCCGTCATGCTGGATTCTTGAATAAGGCAATGCCAGACTTCGATCTTCAACTCGATCTCTCGACCTTATCAAAAACCAAAAAATACGTTTACTTTGCCCCCAAGTTTATTTTCTACGCTACCTATCTGTCGGAAAAGATTGGCTACTGGCGCTATATCAAGATTCACCAGCATTTCCTCGCTCATCCCGAATATCGGATTTATCCCATCTTCAATTTCTTTGAAAATTGGTGTCAAGACGAAAGCCGTCATGGTGATTTCTGTAGCCTGCTTCTCCGTAGCGAAACTAATAATATTAAAGGGATCAGAGCTAATCTTTGGAGCAAGTTCTTCTTACTTTCGGTATTTGCCACCATGTATCTGAACGATATTTGCGTGCGTAATGAGTTCTATGAATCAATTGGTATGGACACCAGAAAGTATGTGGACGAAGTTCTGCGCGAAACCAATCGCGATGCTGCCAAAGCATTTCCCGTGATTCTCGATCTAGAAAATCCTAAGTTTTGGAATTGTCTGAAGAAGTGCGAAGAGAACAATGCCAAGCTCGTCAAGATTGATGAGTCTAATTCTCCCGAATGGTTGAAGAAGATTCAAAAGCTTCCCTATCTCGCTAACAATGGTGTGCAGTTCCTGACCATGTATTTACAACCTTCTATCCCCGCACCAAAGGGAGTAGTTTTGTAAAGGCAAAAATGCGCGGGATTGCAATGTAATTCCGCGCACATACAGCGCTTTGCTAATAAGACCAGAGAGGGTAACGTCCGAGTGGAGGGCGTTACCCTCTCTGGTCTTAAGTTTAGCTACTTAGCTGTTAAATGACTTGAAACTTGGGATTGTTTTTAAGGGAAGTAGCGTCAAAGAAATGTATCCAATTTAAAAATTTTTCATCAAGAATCTCATCTGCGGGATCGAAAAGTAAGGCTAAATAACTTCCTTGCTGCCTGATGACGATCGCAGTGTATTCCTTACCATGGATCACTGCATAGGTGAAATTCTCAACGGGTAAAGATGCTACTAAAAGAGATTTTAACCCTAAAGCTTGAAAAATCGGTTGAACCCAGATGATGCTCTTACTGCCATCTACAAGGGTGTAATATTCCTTAGGAAGACCGCTGAGATCGAAAGTTGCTGCACCAAGGATATGTGCCTCAAATTTATTTGTATTTGTGGTTGTCATAGTGGTGGCAAGCGATCGCTCTTCCATGACTTCTCCATGGTAATTGCCTTATTGAATCGTAGAAAGCACATCATGGCAACTGCAATAATACTTATGTATGGGAACTTATGTATGGGAGTTTACCCTGAAACTATAGCAACGTAAGGTCTGCCTAGGATATAAAACCCCAAAGACGAGTGGCGGTGCTCTGCGCCGCCACTCGTCTTTGGGGTTTTATATAAAGCCACAGAGAGGGTTGCTGCGCGGAGCGCAGCAACCCTCTCTGTGGCTTTTTTGTCCTAATAAGACAAACCCAGTAAGGTTTTGAGATTCTCAAAATGGCAACGCCATTTTGGGAATTGGTATTACTGCTAAGTAGCTAGGTGCAATTAAATATAAAAACAAAAAAACTGTAGTGCACGCGCAGCGTGCGCTACAGTTTTTGATTATGGGTTTAATTATGCCTAGCTACTTATCTGAATGCTGAATTCTTGGACTTTTCGACTTCGCGATCCTTTTTGCCGCGCCAAATAAATCTTAGTGGCGTACCATCAAAACCTAAAGTTTTACGGAATTGATTCTCAATGTAACGCTTGTAATTGTCGTTAAAGCGATGGGGATCGTTGACAAAGAGAATAATCGTTGGCGGACTATCGGAAATTTGAGTGCAGTAATAGACTTTACCTTGCTTGCCACCACGACTAGTGGGTGGTGCGTGCCAAGTGACCGCTTCATTGAGCGCTTCATTGAGAATTGCGGTTGGTACTCGACGTTTGTGTTGTTCGGCGGCAATATCAATGCGATCGAGGATCTGCGTTACCCGCTGACCAGTAAGGGCGCTTACAAAAATAATCGGTGCATATTCCACAAACATCAAACGGCTTTTAACTTCGGCGGTGTAGTCGTAGATAGTGTAGGAATCTTTTTCGATCGCATCCCACTTATTGACGACGATGACGCAGGCTTTGCCCTCATCATTAATGCGACCTGCCAGCTTTTGATCTTGATCGGTAACACCGTCCAGAGCGTCAATGACCAATAAAACCACGTCGGAGCGTCCGATCGCTTTAAAAGCACGGTTAATACTAAAAAACTCAATGCCGTAGTCAATATTCTTTTTACGGCGCACCCCTGCGGTATCGATCAAGCGATATTTTTTACCATCCCGCTCGACGGACATATCGATCGCATCGCGGGTTGTGCCTGAAATGGGACTAACAATGCTGCGATTTTCCCCAATGAAGGCATTGAGCAGGCTGGATTTGCCTACATTGGGGCGACCAATGATTGCTACTTTAATTTCATCGCTTTCAGTAACGACTTCTTCAGGTGGTGGTAAATGTTTGACCAGCTCATCGAGCAGTTCACCAGTGCCGTTACCATGAATTCCCGACATCGGGATCGGTTCGCCTAAGCCCAAATTCCAAAATTCCGCCGCTAGAGAAAGTCCATACTTAGAGCCTTCGCACTTATTCACCGCCAAGAGTACGGGAATATTTTGTCGCCGTAGCCACCCCCCCAGTTGCTCGTCGGCATCGGTAATCCCCGCTAGACCATCGACTACAAAGATTACTGCTGCCGATTCGCGAATGGCAATTTCTGCCTGCTCGCGGATCATAGGTAAAAATTCAGTTTCATCGTCAAATACTAAGCCGCCTGTATCGACGACTTGAAATTCGTGGGCTCCCCAGAAACATTCGCGATAAACGCGATCGCGGGTTACACCTGGTTGATCGTAGACGATCGCATATTGCTCTCCCGACAAACGGTTTACGAGCGTAGATTTGCCCACATTTGGGCGACCGACAACGGCAACAATCGGTAGCGGCATGGCTTTACAGTTTTGGAATTCCGAACTCTCTATAATAGCTTTAAATACATGAATTTGTCAAATATTTTTAATTATTGCTAGGGCTTCCTTTCTCGCTATCTGAGGCTGGTTTAAAGGGCTTAACCTCTTGAACGGGCAAATTCCGAGCCGTGGGCGAAATATTGGAAACTGCGCCATAAGGTTGTTTGGCAAGCGCTTCGGTAATTTTACTGTCGGACATGGCTAATAAAGATTGAATTGCGCCAGGGATCGATTTAGGATCCATGAATAAAACCTTACTGCTGGGACTTTCTCCGATCGCCTGCCCCATTTCCAAATATTTTTGGGCTAGTAAGTATTGCACCGCCTCTTGACCATGGGGATGATTGGCGATCGCATCGGCAATGCGCTCGATCGATAAAGCCATTGCTTCAGTCTGCTCCAAACGCACTTGTCGTTCGGATTCGGCTAGCACTTTATTGGAAAGCGCCACCGCTTCTGCTTTTTTGATCTCAGAAGTCTTTTCCCCCTCCGATCTGGAAATCATTGCTTTCTTCTCGATTTCAGCAGCCTTTTGCTTTTCCATCGACTGCAACACCGAGGTGGGGATCGTAATTTCGCCCAATCTCACCCGCAAAACCTTGATCCCCCAAGCCTTGGTGTCATTGGACATGCCCTGTAAAATCTCTTCGTTAATTCTTTCTTGTCCGCCGATAATATGATCGAGATCGCAGCGTCCGATCTGAGTTTGGATCTGGGTTGCGAGGGAGACCATCAGCGATTTATCGACATTCTCAATGTTATATCTTGCGTCTTTGAGGTCGCTAATTTGCCAATACATCACGCCACTAACGCTGACGCTGACGCTGTCAGAGGTGGTACAGGGCTGGGGTGAGATTTCTAAAACTTGCTCGCGGGCGCTTTTGATTAAAGCAATGCGATCTAGGAAGGGTAAAACAATATTGATCCCTGGTTCCATGGTCTTTTGGTATTTCCCAAACCTTTCAACCAGAGCAACTTGACCTTCTTCAATAATCCGAAAGGATCGATAGATATAGGTGCCACTTAAAAGAGCAAAAACAATACTGAAAATTGTTGCTTCCATATATGTAGATCAAGGGGTAGACCAAGGGTATGGATCTATATCGATCTAAGTAGCTGGGCATAACTAAAAATTAGATTCAAAACCTTTATCGCAAGCACAGCGTGCACTGCAGGTTTTTGGATTTCATATTTTAATGATGTCTAGCTACTTATAGCTACTTATGTAGATACTCAATTATGTAGGTATCTCAGCATAATCAAAATCCAGATCTAAAACCTGCGGCGCACGC
>NZ_LIRE01000109.1 GCF_001402795.1 Pseudanabaena sp. 'Roaring Creek' | reverse complement strand
GAGTCAAAAGCTGTAGCGCACGCGCAGCGTGCGCTACAGCTTTTGGGGTTTTATATTTAATTGCGCCTAGATACATACAGTTGGCTAACTTATCTAATTAATCTTAACTAAACCGCCTTTAATTGTATTAATGAAACTAGCTTCGACATTTACCAAAGGTGCTTCCATTTTGGCTGAGGCTGTACCTTTAATTTGGACAAGTACACCTTCAATGTCAATTCCAGTATTAGTTATAACGATTTTATTAAGCCCAACTTTAAGTGTAATGTTGGTAGTGGCGGTTAAGGTAATATTACCCGCATTAATTTTTACATCATTAACGAGTCCAGTAGTGCCCGTCTTGATGGTAATGTTCCCCGTTGAAGTTAGGCTAATCTCCTTACTCATGTCATCAGCCCGAAATTTATGACCGCCTGTAGTTTCTAATTCAACAAATTTTTCACTATCATTAAGGCGGACATTATGTCCATCAATGGTGTTTACATAGATTCCCTTTTTCGTATCTTTATCTTCTTCAACAAATTGCAATTGATGTCCTACACGAGTTTTAAAGGTGCGGAGACGGACTTTGCCTCCAACTACACTATCGGCGACTTTAGTTGGAGTTGTATCCTTTCCATTCCAGACTCCACCAATCACATAGGGGCGATGGATATCTCCATGCTCGAAGCCGACTAAAACCTCATCATTAATTTCTGGCAAGCAGTCTAATCCCCTATTTATACCTGCACCTGCACTGACAACTCTTGCCCAATTACTTTCATGTTCTTCGGTTAAAGTTGGGAACTTAACTCTGACTCTTCCCCATCCCTTAGGATCGTTATTGTTACTTACGATTCCCACTAACATTGTCTGTCCTGGTTGCAGATGCGGTTGTGATGATAGCGTAGAAAATAAATCTCCACCTTTAAGTCCGCGCACGCTGAAATGTGTCGTATACTTGCGTTCATCAAACAAATGGTGGGTTTCAGTGACATAGTAACTACCGCTGTATTTACCCATGTCTGCTAAGGTGATGACTCTTCCTGGACGGATTTTCGGATTACCCTCACCTTTGGCATCAGCATTGACAAATTCGCCGCCTAGTTCATTACATAGAGATTGAGCAATTTTATCCGCTTCTCCAGAGCTAAAAATGGGTTGATCGACGACGATCATCTTCGGGCTACCACTAAATTTAGTGCTAGAGGCACTGCCTTTGCCACTATCCGTTGTAGTAATGACTGACTCTGTAGATGCAGTGGAGACGATCGCTATTTTTTGAGCATAGTCCCATCCTCGAACTTCTACGGAGCTGACTTGCTCGGCACTGGTAACGCGGACTCGAAAACCATGGATATCTTCTAGCCACTTAAGCGATATCGTTTGATCGGTACTAGGGGCGCGAAAATTTAGCTTTCCATCTTGGACATATAACTCGAACCCATTCCGCGCCGCACGTTCTCGCAAGAATTCCATATTAGTTTGATTCTCTTGAAAAGCATACTCATGGATAATAGTCGTTGCTGTGACTGTTCCTGCCGAAATTCCTGCATCTCCAATTATTTGCTTGACAAGATCGCTATCTGAAACGTTTTGAAACGAGCGATTATAACGTCCCCTATGCAAGCGATGAGAAATGTCGTAACCGCGAATAATCATTGGCGCTTGAGATTTTTCGTTAAACTCAGTTTCTATCGCCGTAATTTCACCTTCTAAGATATATTCCGTCTCTTCCTGAGCAAAATCAGCATCTTCAGTCGTGCTAGAGGTGAATCCAATTTTAATTTTTTTGCCGATCTCGAATAAACTTTGGTGTTTCCAAGCTGGTTCTAAGTTGCCAGGAAAGTAATCATTATTGATAATAAGCGTAAACATTCCTGGTAAATGTAGACTCTCCTCGACAGATATTTGTAAAATATCTGCGTTCAAATCATCAGGTGCTTGATTACCATCAATTAGTAGGATTGGGGTGGGTAGGTATTTGGGCATTAGCGACTTTTGTTATTATGATTTCGTTGTTGTGATATTATGATGGCTTTCGCTTTTGGGGTTTGCTATCAAGCGATCTCTTTACTTACTTAAAGCTGGGTGCTATCGACTTCTTCAAGAGACATATCAACAATCGCTCGCACGGGAGTGCCATCAGCCAGAAACATTGTTAGTTTATAACTAACATTTTTGACAAAGCACTTGAGATATTGAGTTTGTCCCCAAGCAAATACGTATACAGGCGGTCTGCCGAGCGATCCTGCAAAATCGGTAGCCTTAATAATCGGATCTATTAATGTTAAAACGCTGGTTCCTGTTTCGTAGGTATCAAAGGTTAAATTACTGAGGGAAAGACTTACTGGCTCTGGGTATGCAAATGCGACTTTAGGTATACCAGTGTCAGTGCGCGCGCCTTTGGAGCGATTGAGGCTAACCGATCGCTGAAATTGAAGTTCGGTGGGGTTAAACTGAAAGTTTATGGCAGCAGCTCCAGCATCGGTGGTAGTGAGCATGGCTTTGACAAGTTGACCCGTCATGATCTGTCCTCTTAAAAAAATCTACAAAATTCAAAGTTCTAAAATTAGCTAGGAAGTGAGATGTTGGATTACCAAGGTAATCGCCCTTGATATTTATTCCCTTGCCTTTCCTTTTCTATTCCCAAACGCTGCTTTAGCAAAATATATATTTCTTGAGCAAGAGTTTCAAGGTTGTGTTCGAGGTTATCTTCGTCCGCTTCATCCTGCTCTTCGATAGGTTTTACCGATACAGTTGCTTCGGGTAAGGGGTCAGTATCAAAGGCTCTTTGGATCGTGTTAGTTGGGGTTATGTCTTTATTGGGGTTTCCTCTTTGCAATCCTGTTGGAGTCAAGTATAGGTCTTGGTCACTATTAGGACTATTGTTATAACTATTTTTTTGTTCGGGCGATCGCTGAATGACCGTTTGGTTGGTACTGCTACTTCTAGCGCTATCTGTTGAAGTTTTGGGAGAGACTGCCGCTAGAGGACTGCGATCGCTCACAGTCTTTCGGTTAAGAGAGCTAGTAGACGAATTGGTAGGCGTTTGGGGAGGTGGCAAATTAGCAAGCAGTTCGGCGATGTTTGACCAGCCATTAGTCATAGCATCCGTACGACTGATTTGATCGGGAGTATCGTCTTCCTTTCGCTGGATAGTTTGAGGTTGATTCCTGATATCATCCGATAAATTATTGAGATTCTTAGAATTATTGGAACGCGTATTGCTATCTCGAAATGGTTGTAAAGTTCTCTGCTGAGGGATACTAGGTACTTGTGATAAATTCAGGGATGCAAAACTACCTAAATATTCTGTATGACCGAGGTTTTCAATGGCTTTAGGTAATTTCAACACCTCATTATTACTAGGATCTTTCATCATTTGAATCATCGTTTGATTTTCAATGCTATCTTCTAAATAATTGCTATCAATCGCATTAACTTCACTGCTACTGTTGCTGCTACTATTTCTTTGAATCGATTGCTGCAAATCTTGAGTTGAGTTTCCAACTAAGTCTCTATTAAATTTATTGTTTTGATTGTCTTTGGATAGATTGGTATTACTGTCACCAATATTATTTATATTTAATTGTGTCTCTAGGTTGTTCTCCACTAGTGATAAATCTGATTTTCTTTGAATATCGGCAATATCTGGTTTAGGAGTATCTAGATTTTGAGCGCGATCTGGCGATTGTTGCAGGCGATCGCTTTCTGAAATATTACTTTCCGTACTACTTTTTGCTGTTTGTAAATCAGAAAATGATTGGATTGTTGTTTCTTGTTCGTTTTGATCAAGATTGACTAAAGTTTCATTTAATGCACCATTATGATCCTTATCTCTTTGAACTATTTCAGAAAAATTAACTGGTGTAGTGTTAATATCAATCTCTGGATCTGATATGCTTAATTCTCTTTGAATAGACTGATCGCTCGATAGTTTAGTATCTGCAATATGGGATCCAGTGACAAGAGATTCAAAATCTTCTTGTGCTATTTCTCTTGTAGATTCTTGATTGTTTCGTTGTATAGATTGACTGGTTAAAGTAATAATTTCTTCGATAGATGAATTAGATTCGTTGGGTAGGGATGGGTTAACTTGAGAAATATAATCTTTTCTTTGCAATATATGAGTATTTCGATCTGCACTAATGTTAAGTAGCGATGAATTTGAGCTCTCGTGGTTTGCTCCATTATCCGCCTGAATATCGTTATTTAGAATAGGTGAATTAGTTGTTTCTGATTGTCTTTGTAGCGATTGATTTTGATTTGTTAGATCGACATTATTGTCGATAATCAAAGTAGATTTTGGTACTTTTGTATCTTGAATAGAATTACCTATAGGATGATCTGATAACGAATTACTAGGGGAAGATTGGATTTTGGTTGTGCGATCGCTTTGAGTAATATCATTTAGCTGAGCTACATCAGGTTGATTGCGATCGATAGGAGTAATATCGTTAGTCTGTCTCTGTATCGCATCAGTTTGAGATAAATTAATATCTCGAATAGGAGCAGAATAATCTGCATTGACACTTGCTTGAAT
>NZ_LIRE01000009.1 GCF_001402795.1 Pseudanabaena sp. 'Roaring Creek' | reverse complement strand
CCAGTCAATTCTTGGGGTTTATATCCTAGTATATTTAGCGACAGCTATAAAATAGCCAGAAAGAGACAACGCCACCTATGTTCTTATTTTACAAATGGGCGCATTAATAAATAGCCAGCACCAAAGGAAGTTAGGACGATCGCTATAATAGTAGCGGTCAGTACCCAACCACTTAAACCAGTAGGTGCGGCATTTTCTTCTATGGATTCATTACGCAGAGGTCGCGATGAGATTTCTTCGCGAATTTCCAGCTTGGGTCGCACTTTAGGCTGTGGCTTGGGGGCTGGCGCGGGTGGTTCAAAGGCTGCAAAAGAACTGTCATAATACAATGCTTCTCCCACGGGCTCGCTATCAGTCTGAGGTGCTGCTTCGGTCGCCAATTGTCTTGCCCTTGAAATTGCTTCTTGAATTGCATTTGTTGTTTGTTGTACCGCAACCTTGCGGGGATTTGCCTGTGTTGCGGGTTTATCCGCAGGACGAGGCTGGGTGACTGGAGGGCGACCTTGAGGATGGGGATTGTTCTTTTGGGCGGGATTAATTTGGGAGGATGCGCGGATACCAGCTAAGACTTCCGATAGTTTAGACTCTGGCAAATTCGATTGGGTAAGTATTGCCTGAATGCGATCGGTGGATTGGGCGATCGCTTCAAACTCTTGCAGCAGCATTTGATTTTGTTTGGCGAGCTGCTCGTTCTGCAATTGAAAAAAAGATAGTTTAGCTTGGGTAGATTGCAACTCCGCCGCCAGTTCTCGATATACTGTCACAGGTACTGAAGCCTGATAACCAGATGGGGCGGTCTGATACCCAGATTGACCAGATTGAGATGTGGGTTTAAAAACTGGATTGGCTTGCATAGGCAACAGCACCGTAGACCGTGAAAATTTAGACGAGAATATAGCATATGATTTGCTACTTTAAATTACTTTAAGTTAAGGATTCATGCTTTTATTACAGTTCAGCACTTCCCACTATTGCCGCAAAGCTAGACTTGCTCTTGGTTACAAACAAATCCCTTACCAAGTTGAAAATCTCACTCCAGGGTTACATATTTTACGAGTTAAACCATTGTCAGGCTCGACTACCTTACCCGTACTACTGCCCCAACTCAAAAATTGTCCAGCCGTAGTCGCTGACTCCACTGAAATTATTCGTTTTCTTGAAGCCTATCAACCCGACTTACCCCTTTATTTTGCCGATCCCCTACAACAAAAGGAGGCTTTACGTTTAGAAGATCTATTTGACGAATCCATTGGCGTAGCGGCGCGATGCGTATATACCCAGTACCGAGCTACTGAGGGAAAGAATATCGATCCTTCGTGGGTCAGTCAAAGCGTAATTAGACTGATCCGATTGCTTTATGGGGTTAATGTGGAATCCGCAAGAGCTGCTGCTCAGAAAATTAATAATGCGATCGCCATGCTCGGCGAGTTTTGGCAAACTGGATATCTAGTGGGCGAGCGTTTTAGTGTCGCCGATCTGACCGCCGCCGCCTTGTTAGCTCCCTTGGGCTTAATGCCCGTTTACCGCCTGAACTATCCTTGGTTGTTCGATCGCATTGCCCAAATCCATCAGCTTTGTAACGAACCATTGCCGAAAAACTGGCAAGTAGGGCTAGAACTCATTAGATAAAGAGGGGAAGCGATTAACATTTAAAAAAATTGCAATATCAAAGCCGCATCCAAATAGGTGTTAACTTATTGATGTTACTTTTGAGCATACATTTGAGCATATAAAGAATGGCTAGAGACTGCATTTTTCCTGTGTTCAAAGTGCAAAACAGTATTTTTAAATGTTTTTGAGGCGATTAGTGCGGGTAGTCCTATGACTGTTAACGTTAGTGAATCTTTGTTTGAGCAGATTCTCGAATATCTTCGCGCAAGGACGGCAGCAAGCGATCGCGTTGCTCAAAACTTGCTCAAAACTCTTGAGAAGATGACATCTAGCAGTTCATCCATAGATTCTGCTACCAAGTCCAATGGCGATCGCATTGAGGATCTCGCACCGCAGTTTGGACAAAAACTATTTGAAGCATGGAAAGAATTGGCGGATCTGCAAGTGGGGGAAAACTATTGGAGCTATCCCGTAATGTTTGAAGACCTTGCCGAGACAATGGAAATATCCGTCGATCTCTTTGTCCAATATTTAGCCAACGTTCAGATTGGGAGTTTGCAGCTGATCCAAGGAAGGGGTTATAACTATCAAGTCAACGGAAATGCCGCCGCATCCTTGACTTTTCATTCGGCTCCAACTCTCAAAAAAGCAGCAATTCCCCATCTTGCTGACAAGAAACAGGGAATGGGTATAGATAATAAGCCCCTTGGGAAAACCTTTAAAGTTGGCGATCGCGTAGCCGTAAATGCGAACCGCCAACAATATGCCAATCACAAAGGTGTCGTTGAACAGGTGATTAGTGTGAGTTGTCGAGTCAAATTAGATAATGGTTGGACTGCCTTTTTACCCAATCATTGTCTAGATCGCATCTAAGCGTTTATAAAAGAATGACCCACAATATGACCTTTGAGGAGTCCATCGCCTATACCGAAGCGCTGCTTCTGCGTAAGGATCTAAAGGACTCTCAACTTGAATCGGAGATCTCTGCTCTCGTGCAATCGGCAAATGGAGCAAGAGGTTTTTTTGTATGCTTTTTGACTGGGGAGTGGCAGCTAGCCGATGCCCCAAGTATGGGGATAGTCAGAGCATTACAATCTGCGCCTCAGGCGATCGCCGAACTCCTCGTTAAAAATCTGGTCATGTCTACCGCTATGGCAATTACCCATCGGAGATCCGCGCAGGAAGAACAAGCCCAAGGTTCCGATCTGGTAGCCAGACGCACGGCTTTATTAATAGAAAAAGTCGATCTGAGCGAAGTTCGCCAAGTTGCGGCGCAAATGTATAGTTCCGCTACCACCGATCGGGGGGAATATGCGGCATTTCTGACGAAATGGGGCTATGATGCTGAGCAGAAACAAGCGATCGCTAATGCTGTAGAACGTTTCCATCTTGACTCAATTGAGAAAATATCGATCTAGAATCGATTTAGAGTTAAGGATGGGCGGCAATTTCATGCCGCCCATCCTTAACTCTAGAAATATAGTTATAGCTACTTAAGTCAAGAAATCAAACCCAATAGAGGGTTGCGGCGCTTCGTGCCGCAACCCTCTATTGGGTTTGATTTTTGTCCTAACATTACTGACTATAGCTATAA
>NZ_LIRE01000108.1 GCF_001402795.1 Pseudanabaena sp. 'Roaring Creek' | reverse complement strand
TATAGCAGTAGCCAGTTATGTTAGGACAAAAACAAAACCCAGAAGAGTGTTGCGGCGCTTTGCGCCGCAACACTCTTCTGGGTTTATAGCTATATAAGTACTTTTGCAAAATAAATTACGGAAACCTGTAAAGTTGCCCCCCCCGCAGGGGCTCAACTTTACAGGTTTGGATCTGTAATTAATTATGCCTAGCTACTTAACGAGTTTAGGTTTGATGCCATAAATCATCTAATATATTCTCTACACTCAAACTAAAGCTCTTCTATACGAGGTTTTGACTCCTGATGAGTCTGTCATTAAGCAGTAAATACATCAGTGCCGATGTTCAGCATTACCTAGAGCTATTGCAGGTTCTAGTGAGCCGTAACCTCAAGGTACGTTACCGAGGGTCGTTTTTAGGAATATATTGGTCACTGCTCAACCCTTTGATCATGACTGGTTTATATACTGCTATTTTTGGGGCAACCTTTGCTAAGTACTACGACAACTCTCTCATCAACTATGTTTTGGCAGCTTTGACAGGCTTGATTGTCATCAACTTTTTCTCAGCCTCCACCTCCCAAGCCTTAAGTAGTGTGGTTGGAAATGGTGCATTACTTAACAAAATTCGCCTACCTGTAAGCGTTTTTCCCGTTTCCATGATTACTGCTAATATATTTCAGTTTGTGATGGGGACTTATCCCTTACTAGCGATCGTCGCGCTGATAAAGTCTCATAGCTTAGTTAATGTATTTGCGATACTTTTGCCTTTTATTGCTTTAGTCATGTTTTGTGTGGGGATCGGTTTTTTTGTCAGTTCCCTTTATGTTTTCTTTCGGGATTTACCTTATTTTTATGAGCTTGTGGTATTCATGCTCTGGATTAGCAGCCCTGTATTTTATCCAGCTGCGATCGTACCCAATTCGGTCAAGCCTTTTTTAAGTATTAATCCGCTATCCCCTATTATCGAGAGTCTACGGCAAATTACTCTTTCTGGAAATTTGCCAGACTTTATGATGATTGCTAGTGCTTTGTTGAGTGGTACGATTTTCGCGATTTTGGGCTGGGCATATTTTCACCAATCGCGATCGCAGTTTATGGATTTACTATAGATGACTGAAGAAGCAATTAGATTAGAGCAAATATCTCTGTGGCGTAGGACTCAAGAGGAATTTTCCTATGACTTAAAGAAAACGGTTTTATCTTTTTTTGAGGGAAAATATCGCCAACCAGCGAAGAAGCTAGTGTTGGATAAAATTGACTTGGTTGTGGAAAAGGGCGAGAAGATTGGCATCGTTGGTAGCAATGGTGCTGGTAAATCCACACTTTTAAAGGTGATTTCAGGAATATTACAGCCTACCACTGGTAAGGTGCGAGTCCGAGGAAAGATTGCCCCTTTGATTGAATTGGGTGCAGGTTTTGACTCGGAAATTTCAGTTATCGACAATATTTTGTTGTACGGGGTGTTGTTAGGCTTTTCTAGAGCAGAAATGAAAGAACGAAGCGATTCGATTCTTGACTTTGCCGAGCTAGAAGATTATCGGTATGTGCCTGTTAAGGGATTATCTTCGGGGATGGTGGCTCGCTTAGGCTTTGCGATCGCTACAGATGTAAAACCAGATATTTTGATCCTAGATGAAGTGTTGTCCGTAGGAGACGAGAGTTTTAGGAATAAATGTCAAAAACGCATGGATAGATTTTGGGATTCTCACGTTACTATAATAGTTGTTTCTCATTCAATGGAATTTATTAAGCAGTCTTGTAACAAAGCAGTTTGGCTTAATAAAGGCAGAATAGAGCTAATCGGAGAATCAGAAAAAGTAGCCAACTCTTATATTCAACGCGTTACTTAAATTGGATAGTAACGCATCAAAACCCCAAAGATGGCGGCGCTTCGCGCCGCCATCTTTGGGGTTTGGGATAACTTGGTATAAAAGCTAAGTGGATTGGCTGATTAATTTTTTGATCACATCATCAATTTGCGTGACGGATTGCATTACATCTGTTGCGCGTCGAGCTAATTCTATGGCTTTGCGCGATTTCTCTTGATAAAAGCTCGAATCGTTAGCTAACTTGATTGCCCTAGCTAAATATTCATCAGGATCTTTAGCTAGCAGATCTGGATCTCTTTCATCAAGTAGTAACCTACCAAAATCATCCGCATAAAGAGCCACAATTGGTTTCCCATGAATAGCGACCTCACGACAGGCATTACCACCAATGAAAGGGAATGTATCTAGAAAAACATCAATGACTCTTCCATAGATATTTAAATCAACATTGTAGTGAAGGAAAGTTACTCTTCCCTGTAAGTTCTTATCATTTAAAAACTCGTAAATTAGTGTAGGATCTCCAGTTCCTACAATTAACAAATGAGCATTAGGGACTGCTTCTAAAAGACTACGAGCGATATCTAGATAGGCTGGAGTGATTTTAATTAGTCTAGTAAAAACAGCAAAAAGAAAACTATTTTCTGGGAATAAATTTCGGGCTTCATCAAGAGCTGTTTGGGAACATCCTTTTGTTAATGTAATTTCTTCCTGCATTGGCATTAAATAACTACATTTATCCTGCGGAACCCCAAAACCATGTTGATAATCTTTAGCACATAAAAACACCCAATCCAACTCAGGAATACTCCAATAGGGATAGCCCAATTCTAACCAGAACTGCAAAGGTGCAGCACGATGTAAAAAGAGATAGGTCGCAATACTAGAGGAAACATCGGTAATTAAGACATCAATTTGATCGTCTTTAAGTTGATTGATAATCAGATCCAAGGATGGATAATTATCCTGTTGCGGTAAGGATCGGATCGTAATATCTGTATTCTCAAAAGATTTAATAAATTTATCCGAAACCCACTGCACGCAATAAATAAAAATCTTTCGCTCAGGTAAGTGAGAATGCCCTTTAGTTAAAGACATGATTATGGGGGCGATGGCATTACCGCGATCGAAATGAGCATAATGGCATATATAAGCAATATTTAAAGGTACGTCGATTCGTAGCTTTCGGTAATTTGATTGGATAAGAGGAGAGGTAATGTTTTTCCTAATATATTGGGAAAAGGGGCGAACACCAACCATATCAAATGGTTTCATGTCTTCAAGACATGTTGCGCCACACCAATAAAGTCCATACAAAGCTTCATAGATTTTAAATGCCATTTCAGGCTGTACGTCTTGATGGTTGAGAATTCTATAGAAATGCGTAGCAAGCAGGGCAGCAATTAATTTGGCTTGACGGTGCTGTAATGTAATTAAAGTAATAAATATTTTGTGAATAATCTCAACTTGAGTCGATAACTCCATCTCAAGTAGAGAATGGTTTGATAGAATCAAAAAAGATGTTCTTAACGCATTGTTGTAGAGAATTTGTAAAGATTTTGGAGATAAAGAGCTGTTTAAACCAAAGCTTTCTAGCTGTTGTCGATTGTAATCAAGGTTTTCTTTGGTATCAAGCCACTGAGAAGATCTCAATAAATTTTGAGAAGCTAGAGCTTGTTCTTTTGAATTTTGAATTTCATTCTCTAAAAATATAAATGAAGAATATCTAATGACCTTAAGATTCAGTTTTGATAAGATTTTATTAGCCGAGATTCCAACATGATTAATAATGATATTTAACATAATATATAAGCCGAAAGAAATTACAAGGAAAGTTAACAGAAAACTCAGTTGCCTTAATGCTATTGTCTTGATGTAATATTTAAGTCGTGGTAGCTTTGACAGCAATAATATTCGGACTCTGGCTTGTCAAAAAACTTTTTGCTTCTTTTCCTACATTCGCAATTAAATCTAGGATCGAAACATTACCGATGAAATCACCCCAAAGTTGTGGATAGGGAAGGTAATCATAGGACTTATATTCTAAACCTATTCCATTTTCGCGAAATAAATTCTCATCTAAATAATCCTTTGCAATTTGACCTGACAAATATGATGTTGCATTAACTTTTTTAAGTAATTGGAGTATTCTCTCTGTTTTATTTGCTGTGGCAGAATAATCACGCGCCATCACGATTGGAGTTGTAATATTGAGATAGGAGCAAATAGATTTGATCAACCGTACATTTAAGTCACTTAATTTAATATCATCTACTGATATTGCGCTTTCCCACAAACAAACAACATCATGAAAAAAATTCGCTGCTTTAAGCGATCTTTCAATTAAAATACGATGTTTGGTTTGCCATGATTGATTAGGAGAACTAATTAATACCTGATCGATATCAAGTTGATAGGGCTTTGACTGGACAGGAACAGTCAACCAATGAAGTCCAGAGTCGGTTTTTAATTGATTTCGATTTCGCCAACTTCTCCCCATTGGATATTGAATGTCATCAAAAACAATAAATAGATCTACGCTGTCAATAAAATCAAAATATCCTCGCCAAGGAATATAGTTAGACTGTATTATTCCTACCTTCACATCAAAAGACCTTTTATTTAGCTAATTATTTTCTTGCGAGCCACAAAAAATTTTCTAGTCATTTGTTGACCTAATTCGTAATTTGGGTTATTTATAACTAAATCAACAATTGCTTGATTAACACCATCATAGTAAGAAAAAGCATCATCAAAACATATCCATCCACCTTCAACTAAAAATTTTTCTGTGTTTTCAATGTCTTTACAAACTGCCTGATAACTATGATCTCCATCAATAAAGATTAGTTTACATTTAAAATCTTGATATTCATGACGAATGGATTCAAGAAAATCCGTTGAATCTCCTCGATAAGTTTTGACAGTATCTACCAACTGGCATTGGGTAATAGTTTCATTAAAGTAATCTAAAATACTACTATGTTTTTCGTATAGAGGGGCAATATCTTTTTCAAAGGGAGCTTTCCAGACGGTTTGCTCTTGATAAGCTCCGTAGGATTTATTCGCCAAGTTTACTTTGAATGAATAGCTCCCATCCTCATTCTCATGCCAATCACTTTTATTTGGGAAGAGATCGATACAAAAAACTTTGGTATTCCCAATCAACTTAGCTGCCATTCCTAAAACCGAACTAGATCGTCCACACCAAGAGCCAATTTCAACAATATCTCCCTCTAAACCAGCTGTTAAATATACCAAATTAAAAAGTGTGTATAGTTGATCGATAGGAGACCATCCAGGAATGTTAGCTACTACTTGTTCGATTTGAGTGATGATTGGAGTTGTGATGTTAGTCATTATTAATTACTATTCTAAATCTTTGAATTCCTCAATCATATCAGCATAACTACGACCTTCATGGGGCCATCGCGTGCTCTTCCAATCAGGGCATTGACCGCAAAAAGAGTGCTGAGAATAATTATTACTTAAATGGGCAGCCCGAAGCTTCTGATAGAACTCTCCTTGCCAAGTTTCATAAATGCTGGTAGTACGGTAGTCAGCTATATAGGAGCCATGAACCCAATCAGAAGGGCAAAAGGATAAATCTCCTCTTGCATTGAGAACAATTCTTTCCCAAGGATATAGGCAAGGTCTGCGTAATTCTTTATCATTTTCTGCTGTTCGGACATTTGCTAATTCGGTTTTAGCTCCAGAACAAGAATGAAGTCTACGAATCACAACATAATCTGCTCCTCGATCTTGCCAGAATTGATGAAAATCTTGAGTTTCATGACTATTTAAAGGTTGCTCAACGTAGGAGACTACAACTTTTGTTGAAGCGTTTGCTTGATTAGAGAGTTCTATTAGCTTGATAACGTTACTACGGGTAATATTCAGGTTGCCGTTAACCCGTATTTGGGAGTATGTCTCAGGGCTAAAGGCATCAATACTAATATCAATGACATCAACTCCAATTTCTAACAACCTTTCAATCCGTCTTTCCGTCATTAAAGTTCCATTGGTGGTTAACGTCACCATGACACCTGAATTTTGCTTAGCATAATCAAGCATTTCATAGATATCTGGATGGGTTAACGGTTCTCCATTACTAGCATAACGAATGTATTGAGTAACATCTTGACCATGTTCTCGCACCTCATCCACAAGTTTGGCATTTAGGTCAAGCGTTAAAGATCGACCATCATAATGATGAGATTTCTTGAAATCGGGGTGAGGGCAATGAATGCAAGCGAGATTACAAACTTCTGTTGCATCGACAAGTAACTGAGAAGGAAAATTTGCGCTCAAACGATCATAAAAACCATATTGAGGTTGATGAATAGATAGAGTAGAAGTGGAGTTTGTCATTGCTTATCACTATCAATTTTTACTGGTTTGGTTTTCTAGTAGATTTTAAGCATTAATCAAGCATCAATACTGTTGAACTATTGTTCTTTATAGTTGCGTAGACCCGAAATACTGGTTGTAAACATAACCTATTTGTTCTGATGTTGGGATGACTCACTCAGTATTTAAAATAACTTTTGTACATAGTAGTTTGTCAAGATGACTTACCTGTACTTTAGACCTCTACTTTACTTAATAAATCCTGAAGTTGCTCAACCACATAAGATGCATCAACTATATTCATTTTAGCGCTAATAGGTAGAGTCAGGATATGAGAACAGATAGTTTCTGTAAAAGGTAGTGAAGCCTTGTTGGTTTTCGCATATAGGGGCATTTTATGAAGGGGTGGATAATGGATACTAGCTCCAATATTTCGCTCTCTTAATTCTAATAAAATATTGTCCCGTGAAAGAAAGCTTGGTAATTGAATGAGGAATAAGTGTCTTGCATGAAAGGGGTTAACAACATGCTGCTGAAATATTAATTGGGGATGGGAAATTTTAAGATGTTCGTAATAATATTGGGCAATCTCCAAACGTGTTTGGGCAAATTCAGATTGTCTTTTTAGTTGGACTCGACCAATACAAGCTTGGAGATCAGTATAGTTCATTTTATAGCCTAGTTCAGTCAATTCGGCTTGGATCATTACCTTAGGATGTGTAAACCTTTTCCAAGCATTAATAGGCATTCCATGTTGCCGAAGAGATTTTAGGCGATCTGTAAGTTCCTCATCAAATAAAGCGATCGCTCCACCTTCACCAGTCGAAAGATTTTTGTTTGCATAAAAACTAAAACAAGTTAAGTTCCCTGATGAACCAACGGGTTTTCCATTGGGGTAATTGGATCCAAGGGCATGAGCTGCATCTTCAACAACGGACACTCCCTCTGGTATAATGGCATGGATTTTTTCCATGTCTTGCGCCAGTCCTCCTAGATGTACAACTATTACAGCCTTTGTTTTGGGTGTTAATTTTTGTTGGATCGATTCTGGGGTTACACAGTAGGTTTCTGGATCTACATCACAAAATACTGGAGTAGCTCCTAAATACAGTGCTACATTAGCTGTACTACACCAAGTTAAACTGGGACAGATTACCTCGTCTCCAGCCTTAACCCCCAGTACCAACAGAGACAAAAATAAAGCCGCTGTGCAAGAGCTAACTGTTACTACATGTTTCGCTGCTAAACACTCAGCTAACTCTTCTTCAAAAGCGTTGGTTTGCGCCCCCATACCGATCCATCCAGAATTTAATACTTCAGAGATAGCTGCTACTTCCTGCTCTGAGAAGTTAGGCTTGCCAAAAGGTAGATAATCTTTACGAAACATAGGTTAGACGATTAATTCAAAATTAAATTTAACTGAAATTGCATTGGGTTCGCAAAAAAAATTACGCAAACTGTAGCTTACAGAAACTGAATAGCGTTGACTCTAAAGCATAGTTGTAAATATGGCTAACTTGATATTTGGTCAAGTTATTCCATATATATCAGGTTTAACAGGAGTTTAAACACCTTTCATGGTATCGTAAATACTAGCAGAATTAGTTCAGTAATTCTCATGATAAAATTTAATTGCTGTCATACTATCTTGCATAGAAGAAATCACGATTACTCTCAAACATAAAATCACTTAGGTTCTATATAAGTAGTTGTTTGATGAGAATGATGATAATTTTTTAAGAACTTTGGGGAATGAAAAATAGTATTTAAAGGTAGTGTTGAATAGAAGAATAGTCTGAAATATAATCCTATTTTTCTATGTCTTTAGATGTCTAAGGTAAACAGACCTAGATATTATGTAGTTCTAACGTGAGTTCAGGATAATTTGAAACGGGCTTTGAGAACTTGCTAGCTTAAACCGAACTCACGTTAGTTCTAGTAGATGATATATCATTAAAACTGTATTTTGGAAAAACTTAGAAAGCTACAGGCTACAAATGCTTTAATATCTGTATGCAAATAATTAGTATCATTAGGAAAGACATATTTGATGCTTAAGTCTCAAAAAGAAATTGTTGTAATTGGTGGTGGAATTGTTGGCTTAGCTACTGCATATAAGTTATGTCAATCTCAACACTATAACAAAGTTACTGTGTTAGAAAAGGAGGATGTACTTGGGAGTCATCAAACAGGTAACAACAGTGGTGTACTTCATGCAGGGCTATATTACAAGCCAGGCTCGTCAAAGGCGAAATTAGCTGTGAGGGGCATTCAGCAAATGATTGAATTTTGTGAGGACAATGAAATTCCTCATGAAATTTGCGGGAAATTGGTAATTGCTTGTGACGATCAAGAGCTAGCAAGGCTTCATAATTTATTTGAGCGAGGTCAGCAAAATGGGCTTTTAGGTTTGAAGCAACTAAATCAAGAGCAGTTGAGAGAAATTGAGCCTCATGCTGCTGGTATTGCCGCAATTCATGTACCACAAGAAGGTATAGTTGATTACAGAAGAGTTGTTGATACTATTGCTTCAAAGTTGCAGAATAACGGTGGAAATGTTGTTACATCAGCAAAAGTAACCAAGCTCAGACAGTTAAATAATAAATGGATTATAAGTACGCTTAATGGGGTGTTTGAGGCAGATATTATAATTAATTGTGCGGGATTATACTGCGATCGCATTAGTGAATTAGCTGGGGAAAAACGAGAAACAAGGATCGTTCCATTTCGAGGTGAGTACTATAAGATTAAAACCGATCGCCAATTTCTTGTAAAAAACTTGATTTATCCCGTTCCCGATCCACAGTTTCCCTTTTTAGGCGTTCACTTTACCCGTCTAATCCATGGTGGGATTGAAGCTGGTCCTAATGCAGTATTGGCATTAGCTCGTGAGGGTTATCGGAAATCACAAATTAATTTGGGTGAACTGTATGATATATTCTCCTACGATGGTTTCTGGCGTTTTTTACAAAAGCACTGGTCAATGAGTTTAGAAGAATTGTTTAGATCGTTCAGTAAAAAGTTATTCTGCCAATCGCTACAAAAACTAGTTCCTGAAATCCAAGAGGGAGACTTAGAAGTTGGTGGCGCAGGTGTAAGAGCACAGGCAATTTTCTCCAATGGAGATCTAGTTCAAGATTTCAATCTAGTATATGGTAATAATGCTTTGCATGTCCTGAATGCACCTAGCCCCGCAGCAACAGCTTCATTAGCAATTGGAGAAGAAATAGCCGCTTACGTGACTAAATATTTCTAAATAATATTTCTAAATAATATTTCTAAATAATATTTCTAAATATTTCATTTCTAAATATTTCTAAAAAGCAACTCAAGTCCAGATTTAAATTAAGTAAAGAGATTTAAATGAAAATATTGATCACTGGAGGAGCGGGTTATATAGGCTCGATCCTAACCCCTACTCTATTAGCTAAAGGGTACGAAGTTACTGTATTAGACAATTTCATGTTCCACCAAAGCAGTCTAGCTGACTGCTGTCAATACGACGGATTTCAAGTGGTTCGTGGTGATTGTCGTGATGAAAGAATTATTAAAGACCTTCTAAAAGATAGTGACATTATTATCCCTCTAGCAGCCCTTGTAGGAGCACCGCTTTGTAAAAATGATGCGATCGGGACTCAGACCACCAATCTTGATGCTGTAAAAACGATTTGTCAAATAGCTAGCAAAGATCAAAGAATCCTTATGCCAGTAACCAATAGTGGCTATGGAATTGGTGAGCCTGGAAAGTTATGTACAGAAGAAACCCCACTACGACCAATTTCACTTTACGGAGTTACTAAGGTAGAAGCCGAAAAAGTTGTCCTAGAGCGAGAAAATAGTCTTACTTTTAGATTGGCAACGGTTTTTGGGATGTCACCACGGATGAGGACTGACTTACTCGTAAATGATTTTGTCTATCGGGCTGTCCATGATAGAGCTGTACTAGTCTTTGAAGGTCACTTTAAGCGCAACTATATTCATATTCGTGATGTAGCTAATGTGTTTTTGCATGGCATTGAAAATTTTGAACAAATGCGTGGTAAGCCCTATAACGTGGGTTTAGATGATGCTAATTTATCAAAGTTAGAACTGTGCGCTGAGATTAATAAACACTTACCTTCTTTTGTCTATTTAGAAGCTCCAATTGGAGAAGATCCTGATAAGAGAGACTACATTGTTTCTAATGCGCGAATTTTGAGTACAGGATTCAAAACAGAATGGCCTCTAAGTCGAGGAATTAAGGAACTGATTAAAGGCTATACAATCTTGCGTGATAGCTTGTATTCTAATGTCTAATAGTTTAAGGAAATCATTGTCGGTTCTCTCGGATTTTGACTAGAATTAATCGATTTCCTTGTATTATAGCAATCCTAAATGTTTTGTGGAAGCGCACCCAAAGGGGGGGCGCCTCCACAAACCCAAAAATCTACAAATGATTTAGGATTGCTAAGGTTTCTATCTATTTCCTTGAATCAGAAATAAATATACTCGACTTAAAAAACAAGCAGGCTAGTAAATCTATGCTGATATCTCGCGCTCCTGTCCGAATTAGTTTTTTTGGTGGAGGTACTGACTATCCTGAATATTTTCTTCAACATGGAGGAGCTGTATTAGCAACAACAATTGATAAATTTTCTTATGTTACTGTAAGTCCGTTTTTAAGTCATTTGTTTGACTACTCTACGCGGATTTCATACCGTAAGGTCGAGTTAGTTAATAACATCAATGATATTGAACACAATGTTTATCGTGAATGTTTAAAATTTTGTGGTCTTGAAAAAGATATAGAGATACACCATGTAGCTGACTTACCTGCATTTACGGGCTTAGGATCCTCCTCATCTTTCACTGTGTCACTATTACATGCGCTACATAGCTTTAAAGGTGAATTCATCCGCCCAATTGACTTAGCCTATGAAGCAATTTATATAGAGCGTCACTTGCTTAATGACAAAGTGGGCTGTCAAGATCAGGTAATGGCGGCTTTAGGAGGATTTAATCTGGTTGAGTTTAGAACTGAAGAGGATATCCAAGTAAGTCGCCTACCAATATCACCAGAACGTTTAGCAGAGTTTGAAAAACACTTATTTATTGTATTTACAGGCATTAGGCGCAAAGCATCTGATGTTGTCGCGCAGCAATTACAAAAGGTTTCAAGCAATACACAAATACTAAAATCAATGCGATGTATGGTCGATGAAGGTTGGGATATTCTTACTTCAAATCGATCTCTTTCAGAATTTGGTGAGCTTTTACATCAGGCATGGCTTGCAAAGAGAAGTCTCGATGGATGTATATCAAATGCTGAGATTGATAGGGTTTATCAAATTGGCAGAGATGCTGGCGCTTGGGGTGGTAAGCTTTTAGGGGCTGGCGCAGGAGGTTTTATGCTATTTTTTGCCCCATTAGAAAAACATGAAAACCTGAAAAATATATTTACTAACTATCAAGTGCTAGAAGTAAAGAGTAATTCTCTAGGTTCACAAATAATTTTTTCTTAATTACTAAATATTGATTCTTGATCGTTAAACATTAAATATTCAATCATTAAATGTTAGTATTACCACAAAAACAAATGAAAGTTCTGATTGTAGATTTTGACTTATTTAGTAAGATTGGTGGTGGACAAACATTCTATAGAAACTTGATTTCAAAAAATCCCGATATTGACTTTTATTATTTTAGGATTTCCGAGCAAACTTCTGACTGTCAATTAACTAATGCACATACTATTGATTTTCGGGAAAATTATCACATTTCTGATTATTTGGGTTTTCAGGATTTAACACCGCCGCAGTGGATCTATGAAGCATTTATAAAGGCTAACAATATTGCCTCTTCAGTGTCTGGGAGGAAGTTTGATGTTGTGGATATTCCAGACTACGAGCAAATGGGGACAATGCTTAGACCTGCTTTCAAACATCATAATGTAGATGTTGAAAGAATTGTACTATCAATGCATGGAAACATATCTACATCAATCCGTTTGGATTGGTTCAATGGAGGTGTCACAAATCAAGCCCTAGTTTCACAAGAAAAACTTCAATATGGTGTGGTTGATATTCGCTATGGCATTAGCAAAACCTATCTGGAAGAATGGAAGCATTCATCGGATTTATTATCCCATTATTTAAATCCTCTATCTGTTATATCACTACCTAAGCCTCAATGTGCTAGGCCTTCTGCAAACAAGCCCAACCTAAATTTTGTTGGGCGAACAGAAAAACGTAAAGGACCAGATGCCTTTATTGACATTGCTTGGTGGCTTCCTCGCTCTGCGTATAATCAAGCTAATATTATTGGTTCAGACAGCTTTAATTCTGATGGGGATGCTAGTTCTAGATTCTTTCTAGATAAAATGGTCAGCAACAGAATGAAGAGTGAAATCTCATTGCTATCAGCGATGAGTTACGGAGAGCTAGAACAAAAAGTGTTCTCCACTAGATCCTTAACCATTCTACCATCAAAATATGACACTTTGAACTTAACTGCGATTGAGTCTCTGTTCTCTGGATGTCCGACAGCTATTGGTTCTGGGGCAGGAGTGATTAGGTTCTTGAAAGAAAATTTTGCCAATGTTCCATTTGTTACAATTGACGTAAATAACATTTATTCAAGCATTCCACATATATATTCAGTTTTAGAAGATTATGATGATTATCGTTATCAACTTTTAGAGTCTTTGTCTAGGGTTTCTTTAGAATCAATAGAATCCACACTCGCTGAAATATACTCCAGTGAACCGAGTTATGAAGATTCAGTAAGAGTGAAAATGGAACGTTGGTATTCTTTATTGATGAGAAAAAAAGAAAATAGTGGTTCTGCCATTTCTTATCTGAAAAAATTTCCAATATTAAAACAGGCTTTTAAGAGTATAAAACCTCTTATTAAAGATCCAAAGAGGTTTGTAAAAAATAAACTTCTATCGACGTTAAGCAAAAATAAATATGAAGAGTTCAGAATTCTCGATCAAGGATTGAAATCACTATCATTATTCGATAAGTACAGAAATGTATTTCTTTTGAATGAGGGAAGCAGTGATGATTTGACGCAAAAACTCAAGTTGTGCTGGGAGATTTCTACTGAATGTCGATTTGATCGAGTTCGTGTCTGGAGAGAGATTGCTAGATTAGAGGGAATACGGGGGAATGATGTTGTTTCTGCTACTTATTACATAAGAGCAATGCGTTTATTGGGGAGCGATCGCTTTGGAGATTTGGCGGAAGTTCTCCCTACGCTCAACAATAACGGCTTTGCTAGAGAGGCTCTTGTGGCTGAAGCTATGTATGGAAAACCCTCGATAAGTAATGAGATGGCTAAGTCTATTTTAGATAAAGCGTTATCCGAAAATAAAACCAACTCAAAATGGGAGTATGAATTTATTGACGATCGCCGACAGGCATCCTTTTATAAGGTTTCAATAATTGTATCTCTATACAATGCTGCAAAGAAACTACCACTGTTTTTACAAACTATTAAATATCAAACTTTGATTCAAGTTGGTGTGGTTGAAGTGATTCTCATTGATAGTGGCTCCCCTTCTGACGAATATGGAGCTTTTGTCAAGGCTATGGAAGGTTTGGATATACCAGTAGTTTTTGCGCGAAGTGCTAATCGTGAAACAATCCAAAGTGCTTGGAACCGAGGTATAGCGCTGTCTCGCTCCTCATATTTGACTTTCTTAGGAGTAGACGAAACTATTGTTCCAGAATGCTTGGAAATTCTGGCTGCTGAGTTAGACAAAGATAAAACCCTAGATTGGGTACAAGCAAATAGCCTTGTGACAAATGTTGATACTCAAGGGCGATGGGTAAGTGACATTATGCTCTATGACAGAAGAGATTATAAGCAGGACTTGGTCTACCTAGAAACTTGCTATTTGTCTTGGGTTGGGGCACTCTATCGTCGTTCCATTCACGATCGCTTTGGCTATTATGATGCATCTTTTAATGCCGCTGGAGACACCGAATTTAAGGGACGTATATTGCCGTTCATAAAGACTAAGGCAATACCAAAAACTCTGGGACTTTTCTTGAATTACCCCGACGAGCGTACTACGCAGCATCCTAGAGCTGAGATTGAAGATTTACGTGCTTGGTACTTGCATAGAACCTTATCTGGGATTGAGTATGCATTTGTCAATCGGGATCATCGTGAAGCTGAGCAATTGTTTTATGATTGTCTACGCTATCGAAAGTCATTTTGCGGACATTGGAGCACAGATATTGAGTATGCCTACAACCTAGGTTGTTTTATCCAAAAACATAACCCCGAATCAGCCATCATAAAGTACTTGCCACTGATCAACGAGCTTTTGAGTTCATACCGATCCTTAGACTTGATTTCAAAGCCATCAAAGACATCAACTGTCGCTCAGATTTTTTCGGCAAAGCAATCAATCAAGTCAATAGAAGAGATTTACAGAACCCAAATCAATGCGAATGTTGAACCAGTTTTCCAAATCTTTAATGATAATCGATATGAGCAGCACTCATTTCTATGGTTTACTGATATATAGAAAATTTATAAATCATTAGGTTCAACATTTTAGAGCGATCTTCAATTAAGTATAACAATTGACATATATTATGAAATCTCTTAAGAATTGGCTGAAGAATAAGCTTCGTAAAGCATTAGCTATAGCAGGACTAGAAGAATCGATTCAAAAGCTTCGGGATAATCGGTCTGATGATTCAAAGAATGTTTTTGGGATTTCTTTCTGGTATGAGGGAAACCTCTGGGAGCCCCCTGTTCAAATAGCTTTAAGAGATCTTTGTAAACCTGGAGATGTTGTATTTGATGTTGGGGCAAACTTCGGTGGTCTGACAACAGTAATGTCTCGTATGGTAGGTTCGCGAGGCATTGTATGTTCTTTTGAAGCAAGTCCAAGAATTATTGGGATTTGTCAAAAGAATATAGTTATGAGTGGCTGTAGTAATGTTCAACTTTATAATGTTGCGGTCTACAGCAAGTCAAATGAAACCGTTCCAATCTATTTGGGAGGTCATCTAAATGACAGTATTTACTCTAATAGTGATCAAGAGGTAGCTGCGTTTAATATAGATACGCTATCACTTGATGACTTTGTAGACTTTACCAGCCTAGTTCCAAATTTAATTAAAATGGATATTGAGGGAGCTGAGTTTGATGCGATTATCGGTGCATTAAATACGATCGCGACTGCTCGACCTCATTTAATTTTAGAAACCCAACCCTCAGACACTAGATGCCTTGACTTATTAAGGGATAAGGGATACGTGGCAATTGATTTAAATTCTTATCAGGAAATCAAGACTCCAACAGACTATCCTCAGGGTGTGGGAATTCGCAATAATCTCTATATTCATCAAGACAGGTTGTCAGAAACACCTTATTCCATACCATTTACATTTGTTGAAGTGAAGACCTTAACTGAAGATGATTTTATAAATACATCAGGTAATATGCTTGCTTTAAAGAATCCTCTTAAGCTTGATAAGGGTAGATACATAATTGATTTGGACTTTGTTGCGCAAGGCACGGATAATGAAATGATGTGTGGTGTTAAAGTTCAAGATAAAATCATCTTTAGATACCATGCTTATACCAAGTTGATTGCAGACAGTTATAAAGATTGGGTGATCGATCTATCAAAAACTTGTGAAGCCAATATTTACTTTGAGTTTTTAAATGGCACTTCTGACAAGACTTTTGCGATTAAAAGTGCAAGGGTAATTCGGATTTCTCAGTTTGATAATTTCAAATCAGCACCCTATATATAAACATAAGTAGCTGAGCATAATTAAAATCCAGAATTAAAACCTATAGTGCACGCTGTGCGTGCACTATAGGTTTTTGGGTTTTATATTTAATTAAGCCCACTTACTTATTGGTATTCCTATGGCTGAAATATCTTTTAGATCCATAGAACAGTCAGCTATACGTATAGGAGAATTTATGATAAATAAATACAACATTGGCAAAAAACTAAATTAAACTATAATCTGTTAGTTACAGGGACTTTCTAATATTCTAATAATATTTAGGTATCTCATAGTTTATTCATATTGCTTCATTGGTTGCTAAGGGTAAAACCATTTATGAACTGTCGTGTCTGCGATTCAACTAACTTAGAACTGGCTGTAGATCTTGGTTCTCAGCCTTGGTGCAACCATTTCCTGAAATCAGAGGAAATTGGGAAAGAACCATTCTATCCACTGAGGTTACTCTACTGCCAAGACTGCGAAACAGTTCAGCTAGATTACACCGTAAAAAAAGAAATTATGTTTGGGAATCACACCTATCTATCAGGTGTAACCAAATCTTTGAGCGAACACTTTAAAACAGTTGCTCAAGAAGTAGATAAGCGTTTTTTTGAGGATCTTAAATCTAAATGTGTTTTAGACATCGGTTCTAATGATGGTACTCAACTGCAACATTTTAAGGCTCTAGGCTATGATGTTCTCGGTGTTGAATCTTCAAAAACCACTGCGAAAATTGCTAATGATTCGGGGATTACAACTTTAAATGAGTTTTTCAATCTTGAGCTAGTGCAGCGACTTAACCGCAAGTTTCATATCATCAATGCGGCAGGCGTATTTTTCCATCTTGAGGAGCTTCACTCTGTAAGTGAAGGAATCCGCGAAGCACTTCGAGATGATGGTGTATTTGTCGTACAGTTTCTTTACATGAAGCGCATTGTTGAAAATTTAGCTTTTGATCAGATCTATCACGAACATTTACTTTATTACAACCTCAAAAATATTGAAGTATTGCTCAATCGACATGGTTTAGCGATGTTTGATGCCTACCTTTCACCGATTCATGGCGGCTCGATTGTCGGATTTGTTACCCACAAAGGCAATCGTGAAATTAGCGATCGCCTACAAACTCTCCGTCAGGCAGAGACAGATGCGCGAAGCAATGAATTTGCAACCTATCTGGAATTTGGCGAGCGCATTAAACAGATGAAGTTGCAGAACTTGTCATATCTTGAAGCGGCTAAAAAAGAAGGCAAAAAGATTTTTGGCTTTGGAGCCCCAGTCAAAGGAAATACGATGTTAAATTACTTTGGAGTAGGCACTCAATATCTAGATTGTTTAGTCGAAAAAAATGAATTACGCCGTAATTTATACTCTCCTGGAATGCATATACCGATTGTTATAGAAAAAGAAGTTTTCGATTTGCCCGATATATACTATGTCCTTGCTTGGAATTTCAAGAAAGAAATTCTTGCTAATAATCAACATCTGATTGATAAAGGTATAGAATTCTATTTTCCTGTTAACCCCAAAGAGGTTTAGTTCCATGGAAATATTAGTTACTGGTGCTACTGGATTTTTAGGAACAGCATTATGCGCTCATTTGGAATTGATAGGGCATAAAGTTCATCGGTTAAACTCTAAAAACTGTGACTTAGAAAGATCGGATTCACTACTGCAATTTAATCAAGTTGTCTACGATCAAATTTATCACCTAGCAGCATGGACTCAGGCAGGTGACTTTTGCCTATACCATCCTGGAGAACAATGGATTATTAATCAACGCATAAATACCAATGTTCTTTCTTGGTGGCAGCAATATCAACCACAGGCAAAACTAATAAGTATGGGAACTAGTTGTGCCTACTCCCCAGAATTGCCATTAATAGAAGAAAACTATCTAACGGGAATGCCTATAGATAGCTTGTTTACCTATGCAATGACCAAGCGAATGTTGTATGCAGGGCATCTAGCATTACATAAACAATATGGTTTGAACTATCTTTGTCTAGTTCCTTCGACTCTCTATGGTCCCAGCTACCATACTGATGGACGGCAAATGCACTTTATTTTCGATCTAATTCGGAAAATTATTCGTGCTAAGCTTTACGGTGAAACAGTTACCCTCTGGGGAGATGGCAATCAGCGTAGAGAAATTGTTTACATCGATGATTTTGTCAATATTGCAATACAGCTAGCAAATGACACTAACAATCAAATTATTAATATTGGTGCGGGAGAAGAGTTTTCAATTAGACATTTTGCCAAGCTAATTTGTGAAAATATTGGCTACGACTTTAATTTAGTGCAGTTTGATACTGATCGCTATGTTGGAGCTAAGTCTAAATGCTTAGAAGTCCAAAAATTAAGACACTATATCCCAAATTTAAACCTGACTCCCCTAGAGTTAGGACTAGAGAAAACAATTGAATGGTTTTGGGAACAAAGAACACAACTTGTGCCAGAGCATAATTGAGGAGATAATTTTGAATTACTGGATCGAAGATAAACTCAGCAGAATTACGGAAGCATTTACTAACGATTACTGCCAATCAATTGAAGTAGTTGCAGATGTAATTACTAAATGTTTTCAGAATGGTAATACATTGTTTATCTGTGGTAATGGTGGCTCAGCATCTGATGCGCAGCATATTGCGGCTGAGTTTATTGGTCGCTTTTTATTTGATCGCAAAGGTTTGCCAGCGATCGCGTTAGTATCAAATCCTGCGGTACTTACAGCATGGTCTAACGATCACGAGTTTGAAACGGTCTTTTCCCGTCAGTTAGAAGCATTGGGTAAACCTGGGGATATTTTATGGGTCATTTCTACCTCTGGTAAATCCAAAAATGTAGTTCTAGCTTTAGAAACTGCTAAAAAGATAGGAATACAAACCATAGGAATGACAGGAAATAATGGAGGTATTTTACAATCCCTAACTGATTACAGTCTATTCGTTGAGGCAAATCATACTCCATTGGTTCAAGAGATTCACGTTATTACTTATCATCGTATTTGCGAACAAGTGGAGTTTAATTTATTTCCCAAAACATGAATTCCAAACCCAAAAAATCATCTATCCAATCAGAAAAAGCATTATTTCTAGATAGAGATGGTGTCATAGTTGATTATGTTCCTTACCTAAGTCAGCCTAGTCAAGTCCAAATACCTCAAAAAGCTGGGGAAGCACTAAAAAAATGGCAAGATGCAGGCTATTTACTAATTGTCATCACTAACCAGTCTGGTGTCGGGCGTGGTTATTTCTCTATGGATATGGTTGACTTGATTCATAAACATATTCGTGAAGAATATAGTGCATTTGGGGTGCGATTTGAAGAATTCTTCGTTTGTCCACACCTTCCCTCAATTCAATGTCAATGTCGAAAGCCTTCTCCTAATATGCTTTTTCAAGCATCTCAAAAATACAATATTGATATTGAGCAGTCTTTTTTTGTGGGGGATGCATCTAGTGATATCGAATGTGCTATTAGCGCTGGATGTAATCCCGTACTTTTGCTTACTGGTAGAGGCTCATCTACGTCAAAAATGTTATGTGATAATGACAGAAAAATAGTCTCTATATTTAATAGCCTATCAGAAACAATTGAACTTATTAAAAATTAAACTAATTATCAAAATATGAATAAAAATAATGAGAATAAATTAACACCTATTCTAATTTCAGTTGTTCCTGATTTAGTTGGTGGTCAAGGGCATGTTATTGATTATCATCAAGCAGTTGGTAAAGCCGCTAAATTAATAGGTTATAAACATTTAGTGGCAACTGCTCCCGATGAAATGATTAGCCATTTACCAGATAACTGGAATGCTTGTCTTGATAGCGACAAACTTGAATGGGAAACCTCCACAATATTTAAGATTTTTAAAATAAAAAGTATTTATGACTGGGCAATCCGATTGGCGAAATACTTGCGTCAGGAGGCTATGCCAAATTCAGAATATGGAGTGATTTTTTTGGAAAGATTTGTTATTTCCCATCTGTTAGCAGTCATATTAACTTTATTCCTTGTACCTAGAAATAATTTGTCGGTTTTATTACTTTACCGACGAGATATCCATAATCAGAAAAATCGCTTTGCCTATAAATTTTTAAATAATCTTATTAGATCTATTTTACCTGCAAAGAATTTTCGATTAATTACTGATAGTGAACTTTTAAGTAATTCCCTCTCTAACTATTTCGATATGCCAGTGAATATAGTGCCGATACCTCATACCGAGATTGCATGTGAGGAAGATGTTTTTACTAAGCAAAGCCAGGAAATACTATGCTGGTGGGTGGGTTCCCCTAGAGAGGAAAAAGGGCTAGATATTATTAAATCTTTTGCTTCATCTGCTTGTGAAAATGCCGATCAAATATGCTTGTTAGTTGCTGAAAGTTCGCGAATATCAACAGTTTTGGGTGGTGTAAATGTAAAAACACTTCAAGATTGCCTTACGAGGACAGAATATTTAAAATGGCTAGTAGCTTGTGATGTTTGTCTGATGCCGTATAATTCCTTTGACTATCGAGAAAGAACATCTGGAATATTTGCTGAATGTGTAATTGCAGGGAAGATACCCGTAGTCTCAAGCAATACTTGGATGGCATTTGAACTAGCCAAATATCAACTGGAAGAATTGATAATAGAATGGAGTAATCCTAGTACTACTATGGAGCAAATCATGGGATTTACAAAGGACATAGGTATTAAAGAAAAACTAAATGATATGCAAAAAAAATACAAAGAATTTCATAGTTTGCAAGGATATGCAAATCAAATAAATAGGATACTTAAAAGTTAATCTATGATATCAATGAATTATTTATAAGTTATGCGAATTGAACATTTGATTAGATTTTTGATTAGACATAGCAATCCTAAATGGTTTGTGGAAGCGC
>NZ_LIRE01000107.1 GCF_001402795.1 Pseudanabaena sp. 'Roaring Creek' | reverse complement strand
TTATACCAATTCCCAAAAGTGTGGCTACACTTTTGGGAATTGAAAACCAAACCCAGTAAGGGTTTTAAAAATCACAAAATGGCTACGCCATTTTGTGATTTGGTATTACTTAGCAAGGCTTTTAAAATTGGCAGGTCGCTTCAAGGCGAACATAACATATGTAAAATGGTGTCGTGTGGGCATCAAACGGAGTGAAAAATTGTGGGACAGGCTCAACTACCGCCGCAGAGACCATCAAACTCTACCTTCGCCAAAAATCTCGGGCGAGTGGGGGTTGGATTTGCGATCGCCTTTACAGCAACGAGCTTAGGAGCTTTTTGGTATGGACGCTACTTTCTCAACGAGCAATTATCGCCCCTCCTTCAAACCGAGTTAAGCAAAGCCCTCAAACGTCCTTTACAACTGGGAAAAGTTGAAAGAGTAGGATTTTCGAGCATTAGATTGGGTAAGTCCCTCGTACCACCGACAGATAAGGAGTCAAACTTTTTAGCCGTTGAGGCGATCGAGGTCAAGGTCGATTTGTGGAGTTACGTGACTCGTCGCCAGATTGGGCTAGATGCAATCATCGAGCAACCGCAAGTATTTCTTAAGCAGGACGTTACAGGTCTACTGCAATTACCCAAAATCACCCCACCAGAAAAACAAACTCAAGAAGGATTTATTGACCTTAAGACCATTACCTTTAGCGACGCACAGTTAACCATTCAGACGATCGCCAAAGGAGAATTGGTTTCTCTCAGTCAGGTGCAGATCGATAGTAATTGGAAAATTGTCGATCTCAACAACCAAAGCTTACAAATGAGTGGCAAAGGTCGCCTAACCCTGCCCAATATCGCGGCGATCAATGCTCCACCAGATCCCGAACTGCTTAAAAAAGCGATCGAGACTGCTAATGCCGATAAGGAGGGGAATAAGGGAAACATCACCTTTGCCGTTGATTGGGATTTGACTAGGGGGCAGGGGACAGTCGATCTGAAATCCATTGACCTGCAAATTGCGGCTGTCCAGGGGTTTGCCGTAAATTTACCCATAGAAATCCAAAAAGGTAAACTCGATACCGATCTCAAGGTGACGATCGCGGCTGGCAAAGAAACTCCCACAATATCAATCGCAGCTCAACTTACTGATGGGGCGATCAAATCCCCCCAACTGACCAAATCCATTACGGATATTTCGGGTCAATTTAGTTTTGATGGTAAAGACGCAACCTTAAAGGAACTATCGGCGAGCTATGGCTTATTCAAGGCAACGGTGGATGGTAGTTTTAGTCAGCAAAAAGGGTTTAACCTCAATTTTGCTAGTACAACCCTCGATCTGGGTAAAGGGATTGAAAGCTTTGGGGTGAAAACGCCCGTTGCGATCGCGGGTGAAGTGAAGCTCGATGGTAAATTCACGGGAACCTTGCAAAAGCCTTCTCTCAATCTCAATATCACTACGCCGAAAACCGTTAGTTTCGATCGGATCGTCGTCGATCGATTTTTAGCCTCCATCGAATTAAAAGACCTCAACACCTTACAAATCAAAAAAGTACAGGCAGCATCCACAGGGGCGACACTTACAGGGGAAGGGCAAATTCGTTTGCCACAAAAAAATCAGCCTGCGGAGATTTTATTCACTACTAACCTCGTAGGAGTTGCCGAAGATTTCACTAAGCTTTATGGGGTAAAGCTGCCAATTGCGATCGGACAGGTTACTAGTTCTTTACAGATTACTGGAGCCTTGGCGAATCCTCAAGTTTTGGCACAGTTCGATGCACCTAGCGCCACCTATCCCGCGAAGGGAGAAGTTTTTATTGACGATGGCTTAGCCACCATTCGCAATACCAAGGTGCGGTTCCCCGTAGGCGAGATCGGGCTGGCGGGTAGTTATAATATTGTCAGTGGAGCTTGGAAATCGCAGCTAAATAGTAATGGCATTCCCTTAGCTGCCTTCCTTCTCAATCAAAAAGGCATCATCGAAGGATTAATCAATCTTCGTAGCGATCGCGGTGGGTTTTCCTTAGCCGATATTACTGCCGATGCGACGGTACGTTTGCCACAGGGATTAACGGAAGTTCCCGATGCGATTTCGGCGAATCTCACTTGGGATGGCAAAAATCTGCTGATTCCCTCTTTACAAGTCGGTAACTACTTAACTGCTAATGGGAAACTCGATCTCGCATTTCCCAATAATGCAACCAATCAGCTACCTACGGGTATTGCAGGGGTTAATCTTGATTTGATCTCGCGCAATGTCAATATCAACCGTTTGACGACGCTCTCAAGTTTGATTCCCGCTCAAGCATCGGGAATTCTTAACTTTCGGGGCAATATCTCAGGGGCGATTGATAAGCTCAAAATTGCGGGAGCCTTACAATTAGATAATGTCGATCTCGCTTCCCTTGGCTCTAGTTTTGCGAAGCAGGGAATAGTTGCCCCCTCTCGCGGTTCTCTTGATTTTGATGGTTCGATTAATGGCGAACTCACGGCTCCTAGGCTGGCTGGCAACGTCCAGATCGCTGGCTTAAAGGTCAATCAAATTGAGCTGGATAAGCTCACCTTTAATGGCACTTTAAATGGTATCGGTAGCGTGCTCCAAGCAACGGGGGATCTGTTACTTGCAGGTTTGAGGGTGGACAAATTAGCCTTCGATCCGAGGCTCGAAGGCAACCTCAATTTTGATGGCAATCGAGGTTTAAATGTCGATCTGCGGGGAAAGCGTGATCGCATTGCCGCGAGGTTGGATAGTGCCTTCCGTCCCATTGATTTTAATGTGAATTTGGGTGAAGCGACAGCCTCGGGACGCAGACTGGAGAATAATCCCCGCCGCTTGCAAGTAGCGATCGCGAATATTCCCTTGGCAATGGCAGCATCTCTAGCAGGACAAAACGACGTTAGCGGTAAACTTTCCAGTAATTTAATCGTTGATTACACAAATAATCCTACGGCGACGGGAGATATTACCGTGGAACGTCCGCGCTTTGGTCGCGTCGTAGCGGAAAGAGCGATCGCCAAAATCGCCTATGCCAACGGCATTTTAGACATTCGAGACGGAAACGTAAACATTCGTCAGGGAGAAGTTAATAACGAGTACAAGTTCAATCTGACCTATAACCCCAAGGCCGAAGATCCCATTTCTGGTGTGGCTGAGATTACTAAAGGTAGGGTACAGGATGTATTTGCCACGCTGCAATGGGCAAATATAGTCGATATCAGTCAAGGCATTACCTTTGCCAAAAATCGAGCTTCAGAGCTACAGCCCCTAGAAGCAATTAGATTGATGGGAGAGCCTCTTTACAAACAGTTGCAATACATTACCCAGATCGAACTGCGACAGGAGCAAATCGATACGGTGAATTCCGCCCGCAATTTCAACTTACCACCGCTTACGGATTTTCGAGGGGATATTAAGGGGAAAGTTACCTTTGGGTTCAATCAACGCAGGGGGATTCGCGTAGGATTTAATGTGGTTGGCAAAAAATTTGAATATGGGAAGTTTGCCGTTGATGACATTCAAATAGAAGGACGTTATGCCTATGGCGTATTCAACATTGCGAAGGCAAATTTCCAGTCAGACAAGAGTTATGGCAGAATTACCAAGGCAAGAATCAGGCTTACCCCTTCAACTAATCCATTGTTCCGATTTCGCGAGCAAAGTGGCGAGATCGAGTTAAAAGACTTCCCCATTGAATCTTTACGCCCTCTCCCATTCTTTAGCGCCATTCCCTTTGATTTGACAGGTAAGGTAAATGGCAATCTTTCTATTTCTGGAATTACCTTGCTGGATCTGGGCATTAAAGGTCAATTGAGCTTGACCAACGGTTCGGTCAATCGCCAGCCCATTGATTTTGTAGCTGTGAAGTTTAACTACGATAAGCTCAATATCAACTTCGATGCCAATATGAAGGTGGCGGGTAAGGACTCGGTGGTCGCGGTGGGTAATTTTGGGCTATTTGGCAATTTTGACGTTAAGCTCGATGTCAAAGATGAAGGTATTGCTTTTATTAATATCTTTAACCAGCCCGTGCGCTGGATTGACGGAAAAGGCAATATTAATCTCAGGGCAAGTGGAACCACTAGAGATCCTAAAATCGCGGGCAAAATGGTGGTTGACAATGCCAAAGTTAAAATTGCAGGCTTGCCTGGTGACTTTACCGAGGTACAAGGCAATATTGACTTCACTAGCGATCGCCTAGTTAGCAATATTATCAGTAACTTTAGTGAAGGGAAGCTTGCCCTAAAGGGAATTCTGCCGATCAGTAATCCCAACCTTCTCGCCGTTGACAGTCCAGAATATCAACAGGCTCTAGCGATTAATGCCGATAAGCTCAAGCTCAATATTCGCGACATTAGTTCTGATAACTTCAATACGCGCATCTTGGTGAGAGGCGCTTTGTTAGCACCAGTAATTACAGGTGAAGTCGCGCTAGGCGATGGCAGATTTGTCATCGGTAATAGTGTCGAGAATGGTAATACTAGTAGCAACGACACGGGAAATCTAGCGGATGTAGCCTTTTCGCGACTTGCCGTTAAGGTGCAAAATATGCAGGTAACGCGCTTCCCTCTATTTAACTTCCTAGGTGAGGGAACCTTAATTGTTAATGGAACCCTAGCTAGTCCCGAACCAGAAGGGAAAATAGTTATTTCTCGCGGACAGTTTAATGCGATTTCAACCCGATTCCGTCTCGATCGCGCCTACGAAAACTTTGCCGAATTTAAACCCGCCCAAGGGTTGAACCCGACTCTCAATGTTCGGGTTACGGGAGCCGTTGCGGAGATTACGCGCGTACCGATTAGTTCCAATCGACCCAACGATTTATTTAGTCCGAATGAAGTTCCTGTAAGCAACTTGGGAGCGCAACGTACCCTTCGCGTTCAAGCGAGTGTAACTGGCACTGCCCTTGCGCCCGATATTCGCCTTACGAGTAGCCCACCACGCAGCCAAGCGGAAATTATTGCCCTGATTGGTGGTGGCGTTTTGCAACAACAGGGAGGCTCCGATCCTGCCTCTTCCCTTGCTAGTTTTGCGGGTGGCACGGTTTTGAATTTCTTACAAGATGCGATCGGTGATGCGCTTAACTTAGCGGAGTTTAATCTCAGTCCAGTGACAACTAATACCTCCAGTACCAGCAAGACAGGTACTTTAGGGCTATCGGCTGAGGCAGCGATCGATATTAGTAATAGTTTCTCGATCGCCCTCCAAAGAATTATCAATGACCCAACCCAACCCACCAACTTTTCGATCCGCTATCGTGTTGATCCGAATGTGCTTTTACGAGGCAATTACGGCTCTGATGGAAAAACAGGCATATCGATCGAGTATGAAAATCGATTTTAGTCTCCAAACCCAGAAGATAGTCCCGTCCGCTTAGCGGACGGGACTATCTTCTAGGTTTGAGTTTTTAATTTAGCCGCCGTCAACTGTATCAGGAAATAAGCCCCAAAAGAGGTCTGCCACGCGGAGCGTGGCAGACCTCTTTTGGGGCTTATTTTTGCCTTGATTGAGAAGAAGGGACTTCCAGTTTTGGGACTGATTGCTTTTTGTAACCGAGAAACCACCATAGCTGAGCGCTAATGAGCGCAATTCCTCCAGCGCTGAGACCAATTTTAAGCAAGAGAGGCTGTTCAATTTTTGGGAATTTAGGCGATCGCGCGGAATTTTCTGTCATCATGTCTCCTAATGCTGGGAATGGGTTGGCTGTTAGGAGACAGAGGCTAATGAGTATCCCGATCGCTTTTATGTTGAGCATGATTTTTAATGTGGGTGTCGGTTTTTTTAAAATTTTGGTCGAAAGCGGTTTAAGCGCAAAGCGTTGGAGACTACAGAAACGGAACTAAATGCCATAGCTCCGCCTGCAATAATGGGACTCAGTAACCATCCAAACCAAGGGAAGAGAATCCCTGCGGCAATGGGGATACCTGCCACGTTATAAATAAAAGCAAAAAAGAGATTCTGCTGGATATTGCACATAGTGGCGCGGCTGAGTTGAATCGCAGTCACGATTCCCTGTAGATTGCCAGAAATTAGGGTGATATCGCTAGCGGCGATCGCCACATCAGTACCCGTACCAATGGCGATACCGACATCGGCTTGTGCTAAGGCAGGCGCGTCATTGATGCCATCGCCAACCATCGCCACAACTTTTCCAGTGGACTGCAATTCATGGATTTTTGCTGCTTTTTGGTCTGGACGCACTTGGGCAAATATCCGTTCGATTCCAACTTCGCGGGCGATCGCTTCTGCGGTGAGGAGATTATCTCCCGTGAGCATGACTACTTCAATGTTCATCCGCTGCAAGCTATGAATTGCCGCATGAGAAGAGGGCTTAACCCTATCAGCGATGCCAATTAATCCCTGCGCTACGCGATCGATCGCAATTAAAATCACCGTTTTACCGCCCATTTCCCAAGCATTTTGATATGGATGGAGCACCTCAGTATCAATGTGAAGTTCATCCATCCACAACCTCGTACCAACTTGAATGGTGACATTTCCAACTTTGCCTTGTACTCCACTACCAGCGATCACCTTAAAATCAACCACATCAGGTACATCTAGCCCCTGCTGTTTCGCGTGCGCGACCACTGCTTCCGCGAGAGGATGTTCGGAATTGCGCTCGACCGCTGCGACCAGTCTCAATAATTCACTATTATCTCCATTGATCGTCCAAACATCCGTCACCGTCGGTTTACCCTCGGTGATTGTGCCAGTCTTATCGATTAAAATTGTCTGGATTTTATGGGCGAGTTCTAAACTACCTGCATCTTTAATCAAGATGCCATGCTCGGCTCCTTTGCCAGTACCCACCATAATCGAAGTTGGGGCAGCCAGCCCCAAGGCACAAGGACAGGCAATAATGAGTACGCCAATCGCGGAAATAGTTGCCAATGTTAAATTTCCCATCACATCGAACCAAATCACGAAGGTAACGATCGCAATGGAAATCACCATAGGCACAAACCAACCCGTTACCAGATCGGCTAATCGTTGAATTGGCGCTTTAGAGCCTTGAGCTTGTTGAACGAGGCTGACAATCTGCGCTAGCACGGTATCTTTTCCCACATGACTGGCTCTCATCTGGAGGCTACCGTTTTTATTAATAGTTGCCCCGATCAAGCGATCGCCGATTTGCTTTTCGATGGGTATACTTTCACCCGTAATTATGGATTCATCTACCGTGGAACTTCCTGCGATCGCTTCCCCATCGACGGGAATTTTCTCGCCAGGACGGATGAGAATGATATCGCCGATCTGGACATTCTCAATCGGAATATCGGCTTCGGTTCCATCCTTAAGAACTCTAGCTGTTTTGGGCTGTAAGCCGATTAACTTCCGAATAGCCTCGGAGGTTTCACTTTTGGCATGATTTTCCAATAACTTGCCCAATAAAATGAGTGTAATTACCACCACCGAGACTTCGTAGTAAACCTCAGGTTGCAGCCCTTGGACAATGAAGAAGTTAGGGTTGAAAGTGACCGTGAGAGAGTAGGAAAAAGCTGCCAATGTTCCTAAAGCAATTAGGGTATCCATCGTAGCGGTGTGATTTTTAAAAGCCTTCCAAGCGCCGATGTAAAAAGAGCTACCACACCAAATCTGCACGGGTAAGGTGAGGCAAAGCTGGAACCAAGGTTGTGACATCCAAGCAGGAATAATCGGCAAGTTTAATCCTGTCATCATTGGAAGCGAGCCAATTACCAAAGTCGCACTAACTGCACCACCTAGGACAACTTTACGCATGAGGGCTTGTGATTCCCTTAGGCGAAATTTCTTATCGATCTCCACGGCATCAACCGAACGATCTGGCAAGATTGCTTCGTAACCGAGATTAGCGATCGCTTTTTGAATTGTATCGATGTTCGTCTTTTTGGGATTGTAGGCGATCGCTATTTGTGCGATCGCAAAATTAACGTTGCTGCTGATTACACCATCGATCGCACTGGTCGTGGATTCGATGCTAGTGGCGCAAGCGGCACAATGCATCCCTCGCAGTTGCATGATCGTCTTTTCCATTCTTTTCTTGATCCCTAAATTGTTAACTTGTGCTACAAAAAACGCTATAAAATCGGGCAAATCTCTCCAGCGATCGCTTGGGGTTGGGGTGTCCAGTCTTCTAGCAATTCACTAATTTCACTACGTAAAGTCATTAATTCTGTAATACGCCGATCTATCTCTAGGATCTGATGCTCTAGTTGCTGCTTAATCTCCGCACAAGGAGCCAAGCCACGATCATAAACCGCCAAGATCTCAGCAATTTCTTGCAGGCTCAATCCTAATTTTTGTAATCTCTTGATAAAAGCAATGCGTGCGATCGTCTCAGGGGCAAACAACCGAAACTTTCCCTCGGTACGTCCCGCTGACTTTACTAAGCCCAGTTCTTCGTAATAGCGAATTGTTTTGATTGGAACTTGACTCTTCGCCGCAATTTGACCGATTTGGAGTAATAGCTCCTGAGATGATGTAATCACCATAGTTAGGGCTTGACCTCCTAAAACCCACTAAAAATTCAAGTGAAAATTCAAGTGAAAACTCAATCAATCTCAATTAATCTACAGCCATCCTAAATGAGTTGAGATCGGCTTCAATTTTGCTACTTAGCGCTACTTAGCGCTAAGTAGCTGGGCATAATTAATACCAAAACTAAAAATGGCTACACCATCTTAAAACCTAGAAGAGCGTAACGCCCGCGTAGCGGGCGGTACGCTCTCTGG
>NZ_LIRE01000106.1 GCF_001402795.1 Pseudanabaena sp. 'Roaring Creek' | reverse complement strand
AGCAGAGGCATTAGGCAAGATTGGCAGTGACAAAGCCGTTGAGTCTCTCATTCTCGCTCTCAAGGATTTTGATGAGGTGCGTTGGAGGGTAGTAGATGCATTAGTCAAGATTGGCAGTGACAAAGCCGTTGAGCTTCTCATTCTCGCTCTCAAGAATTCTTATTTGAGTGTGCGAAGGAATGCAGCAGAGGTATTAGGCAAGATTGGCAGTGACAAAGCCGTTGAATCTCTCATTCTCGCTCTCAAGGATTCTGATGATGATGTGCGAAAGAATGCAGCTGATGCATTAGTCAAGATTGGCAGTGACAAAGCCGTTGAGCCTCTCATTCTTGCTCTTAAGGATTCTGATGATTACGTGTGTTGGAAAGCATCGGAGGCATTAGGCAAGATTGGTAGTGACAAAGCCGTTGAGTCTCTCATTCTCGCTCTCAAGGATTCTGATCAATATGTGCGAAGGAATGCAGCAGAGGTATTAGTCAAAATTGGTAGTGACAAAGCCGTTGAACCTCTCATTCTCGCTCTCAAGGATTCTGATCATTATGTGCGGAGGAATGCAGCTTGGAATGTACGTGGAAAAGCCGCAGATGCATTAGTCAAGATTGCCAGTGACAAAGCCGTTGAGTCTATCACTCTCGCTCTCAAGGATTCTGATCAATATGTGCGGAGGAATGCAGCAGAGGTATTAGGCAAGATTGGCAGTGACAAAGCCGTTGAGTCTCTCATTCTCGCTCTCAAGGATTCTGATCATTATGTACGTGCAAAAGCAGCAGAGTCATTAGGCAAGATTGGTAGTGACAAAGCCGTTGAGTCTATCATTCTCGCTCTCAAGGATTCTGATCATTATGTGCGAAGAAATGCAGCAGAGGTATTAGGCAAGATTGGTAGTGACAAAGCCGTTGAGCCTCTCATTCTCGCTCTCAAGGATTCTGAT
>NZ_LIRE01000105.1 GCF_001402795.1 Pseudanabaena sp. 'Roaring Creek' | reverse complement strand
GCGCCGCCAGTCAATTCTTAGGGTTTATGTCCTAGTACATTTGGCGATAGCTATAACAGAGATATTCATTCAGCTTTTTATGTCAACTTTTTATGATTGTTTCCTTTAATTGCATTTAATTGCATTCATTTGATAGATGCAATTTTATAGATAGAGACTAAAATATACAGAGATTCAAGTTTCTTAATATTTGGGCAATTGTATCGTGCTAATCCAAACAGACTGGCTCAAGAACTTACGGGGACGCTCGTTTGACCTAGAGTTGGGGGCGATCGCAATAATTTATTTCGTGCAAGGCGCGATGGCAATCTCACAGCTTGCCGTCAGTTTTTTCCTAAAAGATGACTTAGGGCTAAGCCCTGCCGAAGTCGCCTCAATGGTGGGCATTACCATGCTACCTTGGACAGTAAAACCCCTATATGGCTTAATTTCTGACGGATTTCCTGTATTTGGCTATCGTCGTCGCCCTTACTTACTGCTGTCCAGCTTTTTAGGCGTATTTGCTTGGGCAAGTATGTCAATATGGGTCACTACTCCCTTTTGGGCGATCGCCATGATTGCCACAGGTTCGCTATCCCTTGCCTTTTCTGATGCGATTACCGATGCCCTAATTGTCCAACGTGCCAGACTAGAACCAGAAGGCGATGCAGGCTCCTTACAGTCCTTTAGCTGGATAGCCTCTTCGGTCGGGGCAATCATGTCTGCTTACTTGAGCGGCTATTTGCTGGAGCATTTCGGTGCAAAGTTTGTATTTGAGATTACGGCAATTTTACCGCTACTGGTCGGAATTTCGGCCTTCGCGATCGCCGATTATCCGATGTCAGCCATATTTATTACTGCCCCAGCCCCCTCATCTGCCAATAATTCCGATCATTCGGGAGATCAGCCCAAACCATCCACACCGAAATCATCGAGAAATTCCCAAGCATGGATGTCTCTGAAATTCAACTTTATCCAATTAAAGCAAGCCTTTACTAACAAAGCGATTTGGATGCCTGCCGCTTTTTTGTTTGTGTGGCAAGCAACGCCAAGTGCTGATACAGCCTTCTTCTATTTCACGACCAATGAGCTGAAGTTCAATCCAGAATTTCTCGGTACGATTAAATTTTTTGCAAGCTGGGCTGGCTTATTGGGTGTGTGGCTATTTCAAAGGTTTTTTAAGGGAGTTCCCACCCGCAAAATTTTCTTTTGGACGACGATTATTTCCACCGCTTTAGGACTGACGAGCCTATTGCTAGTGACCCATGTCAACCGATCGCTGGGTATCGACGATCGCTGGTTTAGCCTTGGAGACAACTTGATTTTGACCATTGCAGGTCGAATCGCCTTTATGCCAGTTCTTGTTTTAGCAGCAAGACTTTGTCCCGAAGGCATCGAAGCAACATTATTTGCTCTGTTGATGTCAGTGCTGAATATTTCCGCACTATGTTCATTCCAATTAGGTGCAGGTTTAACCCATCTGCTGGGCGTGACTGAATCTAATTTTGATAATCTTTGGATATTAATTTTAATCGCTAATATCAGTAGCCTCTTGCCATTGCCCTTCTTAAAATGGTTGCCTGACGAAAAAAGTACCAACAGCGAAGAAACCTCCAAACCATCGGTTTTACCAGAATCGACAATCGTATCTTTAGCTATTGAAGCTATTGAGATGGAACCCCTAAAGAGCGGCGAAAGCGATCGCCCTGAGGCGATTTTGCAGGAGAATATTTAGGTAGGATATAAAACCCCAAAGATAAGTGGTGGCACGAAGTGCCGCCACTTATCTTTGGGGTTTTGATTTTTCCTAGCGATCTCTTGCGTTGCTATACTAACCAAAATACCTATAGATTATGGAAATAGATTACATCGCCCTATTTGTTGCCGATGTAGGGCGATCGCTAATGTTTTATCGGGATATTTTAGGGTTTAGATTTGACAAACCCGCCAAACCCGATGGCGTAGAAGGTTACAGTGGCAAACTCAAAATCGGGATCTATGATCGCCAATGGTTACCCAAATTATTTGGTGATCGGGGCAATCAACCCATTAGTGGCAATCCTTTTTTGCTATCGATGACTGTAGAGGATCTCGATCGGATTTATCAGGAAATAGGCGATCGGCAAGTTAAAATGCAAGCATATGCCTTAGTAACCATCATTTCTCCACCCTCGATCATGCCTTGGGGTCAAAAAATCCTATTTCTCAGCGATCCCGATAGCAACATTATCGAAATCGTCCAGTCCAATACCCTCTAGCCAATCTGTATAGCTAGGCGCAATTAAATATAAAATCTCAAAAGTTGTAGCGCACGCTACAGCTTTTAACTCTGGATTTTAATTATGCCCAGCTATAGCTGTCGCCAATTTTACTAGGACATAAACCCCAAGAATTGACTGGCGGCGCTTCGCACCGCCAGTCAATTCTTGGGGTTTGATTTGTCCTCAGTCAAGTGACTATAGCTATGCTTATTAGATCGAGTTATACCAATTCACAAAAGTGTTGTCCCACTTTCGTGAGTTAAAAACTAAACCTAGTAAGGGTTTTCAAGTTAAGAAATGGCGTAGCCATTTCTTAACTTGGTATTATCTCGATCGCCAATTGCTACTGAAGGGCGATATATTTTTGGCATTTCGAGATAGACACTATATATTTAACCTTGGTTAAAACTTCAAACGTTTACGTACCTATGCCTACTCAAAACGATATTCCAGTTGCTCAAAGGGTTAGCGATCCAACCCGATCGCCTCAAACGCAGACTAGAACTGTTAATCCGATTGTGCGATCGCTCCAGTCAGTACCTTGGTGGGCATATGGTTTAGCGGTATTAGCCTTCTTATCGCCCATTGTTAGCACGCGCATTTGGTTCGCCCTAAATGCCAGTGCCACAAATTCATCTCAAGCTTCCACTCCGCCAGAAAAAACACCTCTCCCCGACAATCCAGCAGCCATAACTCCAGCACCATTTATTAGCAAAACTCCTGCACCAACTGCTTCAGCAAATAACAACCAAGAGGTCATTGCCAAGGAAGCCGATAGCCCTCCAGACCTCTTTGGTCATCATGCCTATAGTGAAGCGCCTCTCAATCAATTACGCACAATTGGGAGGGCAAGCGATGGCTACGAAATCCGTCTTAGAGAGGCGGCAGCAAAAAGCTATTTGAAGATGGAAGCTGATGCCAAGGCTGACGGGGTAGATTTTGTGGTGATTTCAGGATTTCGGACGATCGCTGAACAACAACAACTATTTTTCGAGATTAGCAAACAACGAAACCAAACCCCTGCCCAACGCGCTAAGGTCAGCGCACCTCCTGGGCATAGCGAACATCATACGGGCTATGCCATGGATATTGGTGATGGCGCAGTTCCCAGTGCCAACCTCTCGACCAGTTTCGAGAAAACTGCCGCCTACCAGTGGCTCCAAAACAATGCGGCGAAGTATGGCTTTGAAATGTCCTTCCCCCCAAATAATCCTCAAGGTGTGATGTACGAACCTTGGCACTGGCGATTTGTTGGTGATGATGATAGTCTTGCCACCTTCTATAAACAAACAAACCGTAATACTTCGTTTATTAAAAAGCCATAATTAAAGTAGGGAAGGGCGACATTTGCCACTTTTCCGCATTGCCATAACCGCTTTATTTTCGCTTTGCGAGAATATTTGCTCTATCTCTGAGTTTTGCCATGAATGTTACTGCCACGGATTTACTAGCGATCGCTATATTTACAATTACGATGATGTCGCTAGTGGGCACAATGGTGGGACTATCGCCAGTTGTTCCTGCGGCGATCGCCATGACCTTACTCGGATTATGGGGCATTGATATTGGGTTTTGGCAGGGTAAATTTGGAGCCTATACTCAGGTATGGTTGAGAGCCCGATCGCCCGAGTATCGAGAACGAATTGCTTATCACGAAGCAGGTCATTTCCTTGCGGCATACCTCTTGGGATTTAAAGTAACAAATTATGCGATCGCTGGTATTGTCGGTCAATCGCTAGGAGAAGTGTTAGCGGACAAAAATTTTACAGGACTTGAAGGTGGTGTAGAAATCGATCTTGGTGAGACGGTCAATAATTCTAGCAATCTTCTAGATCGCTACAGTACAGTCTATATGGCAGGTATTGCTGCTGAGCAATTGATGTGTGAAGGGGCTACTGAAGGAGGCATGGATGATATGCAACGCTTGCGTCAATCCATTGCCCATTTACCCAATCCTATGACTCAAGAACGTTGGGCATTGCTCAATGCCAAGAATTTACTAAGCGAGCATCGCTCCATTTTAGTTGCCCTTGCTGCCAAAATGTTAAAGGGAGCAAGCATTGCCGATTGCTCCCTGACGATCGAGCAAGCGCTTAAAACAGACAATTACATTATCTCGCCAACTTTATAAAAGAGAAGCACCGCAATGCGGTGCTTCTCTAATCAAAGCCAATAGGGAGTTGCGGCGCTTCGCGCCGCAACTCCCTATTGGCTTTGACTTCCTGACTTAAGTGAATATAGCTATAACTATACAGTAGCAAATTTGATATTCTCTTCCCATTTGCGAGGTGGACTAGCACGGCGGATATTGCGCCAGATTTGCGTAGCCGCCAAAGTACCATCGGCTACAGCGATCGACACTTGATTCAAACCTTTCTTTAAATCGCCAAGGGCAAAAATGCGATCGTGACTGGTTTTGCACATATCGTTAGTGACTAAATTCTGTCCATCCCATTCCAAACCTTCAATACCTTTTAGATATTGGTTATGGTAAACGGAACCCATACCAACTAAACCAGTAGTTGCCTCAACAATTGTGCCATCGGTGAGTTCCACTCCACTCAGTTGATGATTTTCTCCTAGGAACTTCGCGATCGGAGCTTCATATAATGGATATCCATGCTCGGCTAACTTCTGTTTGGTTTTATCGCTAACCGTGCATAATCCATGGGTCAAAACAGAAATATAGGGAGTAAACCAGTTCAAGACAAAGGCTGCTCCAATTTGTCCTTCTGTATTAGCAATTAGAACCGCTTTCTGATCCCACATATCATAGCCATCGCAGATCATGCAGACGTGAAGAGTGTAACCTGCATAGTCATAGACATTCTGCATATCCTCTAGCTGGGGCAGATTATCTATGATACCAGAAGCGGCAATTACATACTTACTGCGAAATACAGGATAAATACTATTCTGTTTACCCACCTTCACTTTGACGGCAAAGGTTTCGCCTTCATCGGTTACCTCTTCCACGTAACCGCGCAAATGATCGGCTCCCCAATCAAGGGAGGTCTTTGTCCCGTGATTCAGGATGTCACGACCTGGGGTGTGCGGATCGAGTCCGACATAATTACGCAAATCTTGCATCCATAGCGATCGCCCTTTGCCTTTTTCGATCACTAGGCACTTCAAACCATAACGAGCTAGATAGATCGCTGCGGATAGACCGCCCATGCCACCACCCACCACGATCGCATCGTAAACAGTTTCGAGGCGTTCGTGCAGATTTTTGCTAGAGAGTTTCATAGCCACCCCATTAAATAATTCACTGTATGTATTCAATACAAGTCAAGAATGCAAATCAAGAATGCAAACCAAGAATGCAAATCAAGACTGAGAATCCTTAGAAAAGCTTGCTCCGTAGGCTTTTCTAAGGATTCTCTGGTTTTAATTCAGCTTCGGATGCTGGATGAAGTACAGTTCTTTACTTGAAGCAAGAAGAACTATGCTCAAAAATTAACCAACGAATGCCAAGCGAGGAGCAGATACACCAGCAGACTCAGAACCTTTCAAGTAAGCCAACATTGTGTCAGCATCAGAGACTTCAAAAGGATCGCTACCTGCGTTATCAGCAAAACCGGGTTCTACGAAAATCTTTTCGATTTTGAGATCGTTAACTAACATTGAGTAGCGCCAAGAACGAAGTCCAAAACCAATATTTGACTTATCAACAAGCATTCCCATCTTGCGGGTAAATTCACCAGCACCATCGGGGAGCAAGAATACATTTTTAGCACCGATTTCCTTGCCCCATTTGAACATCACGAAAGCGTCATTAACGGAAATACAGATAACAGCATCAACACCTTGGGCTTTGAACTCTTCATAAAGCTCTTCATAGCGAGGCAAGTGATTGGATGAGCAGGTAGGAGTAAAAGCGCCAGGCAAAGAGAAAACTACTACTTTTTTGCCAGCAAATAGATCTTGAGTGGTTTTATCTTCCCAACGATAGGGATTAGGACCTTCTACGGACTCATCACGTACGCGAGTCTTAAAAACAACGTTTGGTACGGTTTCGATAACTGCCATATTTTTCTCTGGGTTTATGTGAAAAGTTTTGGTTAGAAGTAGCTTGTGAATCTACCAATCAAGAAAGACACAATGTATCTCAACTTGAGAAGATCCTAGTACATATTTAAGAATAATTCTTATTTAGAAATTAGTCAATAGCCAGAGCCACTGAGTTCTTATATAAAGTGTAATAAATTTGTAGTTCCTAGATAGAGGTGCTATAGTTGCGATCTATAGGATTGCCTAAGTCAATCGTTAGTAAATTTTTTTGAGTAATTTTTTGAAGCCAATTGTCCAGCCCAGAAAAGTGTCAGAGAAATTATTGCATTGAACTTGCATTGCCTAAGCGCTTCTCAAGTTAGCGAACTCGATAAGTTTATGTCTCAGTCTAAGGCTGAGAGGTAAGCCTGTGATTCCTAAACTGGAAAATGCTAGATAAAGCTTGTGAACTGCTTTGTGGTAAATCGTGAACCATTGAACTCCAGAAATTTCTGGGGATTATTTATTCACCAAAAATTCTATAGACTCTGGGCTTTTATTTCAGCGCTTGGCGCTGCAAGACTGAGAAATCTTATATAGAGAGGCTTTACAAGAATATCTGTCGATAGTTTCGGTAATTAGGAGGAAGGTTATATGCAAAAGCAATCAGATAGAGTTATCCAGATCCTGAGGTCTAAAGGATTGCGGGTCACTCCACAGCGCTTTGCCGTTTATACAAATTTATTGGAGCGTGAAGATCATCCAACCGCAGAACAGATCCTGCATGATTTAAATCAGAATGCGCCTACTTCATCGCAGGCGACTGTTTATTTGTCGCTCCAAACTTTACGGGATGCAGGACTAGTCCGCGAAGTGCTTTTAGAACAGGGGGTCTGTCGCTATGATGCCAATATCGAACCTCATCACCACTTTCGCTGTAAATGTTGCGGGGAAATCGAGGATATTGCATGGAATGCCTTTGAGGGATTAGGTTTTCAGCAGGTACGTGCAGGTTTAAAGGTCGATAGCTATGAAGTGACTGTCAATGGCGTTTGCGATCGCTGCAATCATGCTGACAAGCCATCCTGAAAAGCTATCCTGAAAAGCCATCCTGAAAAGCCATCAAAAAAAAGATTGAGCGCAGACCGCTCAATCTTCTGCCCTCAAATCACCCATAAAACCCTGAGAGCGCAGATCGTCAGGATTAATTAACCTATCGTTGCTGACTATATTTTCTGATTCCGTACCTTCTTGCCATTCTTCAGGCTCCTGACTGGGGGATAAATTTTCTTGATACAAATCTGAAGCCGATCGCTTTTGGCGGCGGGGACGACCTAAGGATTTCAAGCCCGCTTTGATACCCGCAAAGGCACTTTTAGTTGCGATCGTGGCACTAGATGCACTTTGACGGACACCTTTGATTCCATCATTTACTTGCTTGACCGCCTCGCCCGCATTTTTTGCTCCTTGATTGAGTTCATCACTTAACTCACTTAGCTCTAACCCTGTCATCCGAATTGCCTCTAATGTGGCAGGAAGTTCGCGGGTCAAGGTATCAGCTAGACGAATGATGCTGTTGGCAGCTTTGGCTAATTCTTGAAAAGCAGGAATCGCCGTTAGCAAAAGAATTGTTAGGCAGATAACCACTAGCAAAAACGATAGACCAAGCAAAAAGATCGCTTCTGGCATAATTTCTTAATTTCTTAATTAATTGATTTCTTATAACTGCTTACTTTGCAAGGGCTTTTTTGAGGGCTTTTTTGAGGGCTTTTTCAAGGAGCTATTCGTCATCTTCATCCGCTATGGCGCGATCGCCTGTTTCAATAGACAAACTATCAGGAGAACCGATCATAGCCATGGCTAATTCCTCTTGTAGTTTTCGGCTAGCATCTTGCCCTGTAGCGATCGCTTCCTGAAGTCGTAAAAGTAACTCATCAATCGTGCGTTGAGTTTGCTCGGTTAAGCGATCAGCTTGATACTGGACATTTGAGCCAATTTCTTCGGCAATTTTAGGTATGTCTTGAGCCGATTTTTTCAAAAATTGGCGACTTTCCTTACCCGATCGCGGCGCAAATAAAATACCTATTGCCGTACCTATTGCCGTACCAACAATTACTCCACCCAAAAATTTACCTGCGCCGTTTGACATTCTGTTTGCTCCCTAACGACTTACTGCCTGAGGACTTACCTGACAATTTTGTGCTTGAACTGTCGGTTGATTTTTTATTTGTAGAGGTTGACGAGCCTTTCGATGTTTTTTTTCGAGACTTCTGCCAACTACTCCCTACAAAGGATACACCACGCCCTACCACAGACAATAAGTTACGAATTTTTTCTAATTGAGATTGCAATATTTGATATTGCTGCCGCGCTATCCCCACTCCACTCCGAGCCACCTCAAGCCCAGGCTGAGAGACAGCTAAACCATCCTCACAAATTGCTATCCAAGACTCTACAGTATGGACAGTTGCTTTGAGGGAGTTACGCAACATCCATACTTGCCATGAGGCCCATAGCAATCCCGCACTGAGTATTAACTGTATGGCGATCGCTATCCAAATCATGATTTTTTAATAATAATCGATTGAATTTTTCAAGATTTGCGATGGGTAGAAAAATATTATATCTCTCTCATTAGTGATGTTATACCAAGTTAAGAAATGGCGTAACCATTTCTTAACTTGGTATAACATCACTAAATTTAGTTTTTAATTTACAAACTTGTTGTCATGCTTTTGTGAATTGGCATTAAATCATTCATGAGAAAAATTAGGGCTTCAACTTCGCTCAAGCAATCTATACCGATAGCTGAGCGAAGTCGAAGC
>NZ_LIRE01000104.1 GCF_001402795.1 Pseudanabaena sp. 'Roaring Creek' | reverse complement strand
TTTTAAGTTTACTTATACCTAGCTACTTAGAAAGAGTCAAAGTAGATTTTTTCGCTACTTTGACTTTCTTTAACCTTGGCGAAATCATTGTGTTGCTTGGATTTACTCACGTTAGGATATAACTAGATCTTCAAAGCTAAATTTTCTAAGATTTACTTAGCATGAGTAACTGCCTTTGCCTTGCTTGCGATCGCCCAAACTCCATAACCACCAAATTCTGTACTCAATGCGGCGCTAAGTTACAAATTCAAGATCGTTACCGCGCTTTGAAGGCGATCGGACAGGGTGGATTTGGTAAGACTTTCTTAGCTCAGGATGAGTCGAAGCCATCGCAGCCGCGTTGTGTAATTAAGCAGTTTGCTTTTGAAACGATTAATCCTAATGCGAGTCAAGGGACTTTGGATGTCGCAATCAGGTTGTTTGAGCAGGAGGCAAAGCGGCTTGATGATTTGGGTAAGCATCCGCAAATTCCTGAACTTCTATCTTTTACAATCCATGAGGGTAAGCAGTACCTCATCCAAGAGTTTATCGATGGTGAGACTTTGGAGCAGGAGTTAGGGCGTGTTGGTGCTTTTAGTGAGCAGCAGGTGCGGGATGTGTTGGTGGAGGTGCTGCAAATCTTGGAGTTTGTGCATAGCAAGTCGGTAATCCATCGCGATATTTCGCCAGACAATATCATTCGGCGGCGTAGTGACAAAAAGTTGGTGTTGGTAGATTTTGGGGCGGCAAAGCACGCAACGGCGACGTTATTGGCAAAAACGGGAACGGGCATCGGGAAACCGAGTTATGGCGCTCCTGAGCAAATGTTGGGTAAGTCGGTGTTTCAGAGCGATTTGTTTGGGTTGGGTGTGACTTGTTTGCATTTGCTCACGAATGTGGAACCGTTTACGCTCTATGATGTTTTGGAAAATGAATATCAATGGCGACAGTTTTTGAATGGGAAAGTGGTGAGTGATGGTTTTGGGAAGTTATTGGATCGTTTGACTGCTTACAGGGTCAAGGAAAGACCTAGTTCAGTTATAGAAACTTTGCAAGTATTGCAACCAAAAGCGGCTCCAGTTAAACTAGTACCATTACCCGTAGTCCCATCACAACAAGCAAAACCAAGTTCCTTATCAGGAATATTTTCACAGCCAGTACAGACTCCTATATCAGCGTCGAGTAATTCCTTTGAGTTGGACTGTGGGAATGGTGTCAAATTGGAACTGGTGAAAGTGGCTGGTGGGAGTTTTAAGATGGGAAGTGATAATCTTAATTCTGAGAGACCAGTTCATCAAGTGACTTTAAATGATTTTTTGATTGGGAAATACCCAATTACACAGCAACAATGGCAATCTATAATTGGAAGTAACCCTTCTCATTTCAAAGGATTAAATCTACCAGTTGAGCAAGTCTCATGTAATGATGCACAGAAGTTTTGTAAGATATTATCATCTAGAATGAGTCGTAATGTTCGATTGCCAACCGAGTCAGAATGGGAATACGCAGCAAAAGGCGGTAATCAAAGTAAAGGATATTTATATTCTGGAAGTAATAATTTCGATGAAATTGGTTGGTATAAAAATAATGCTGAGAGTTCTACTCACCCTATGGGACAGAAAAAGCCCAATGAGCTTGGCATTTATGATATGAGCGGTAATGTATGGGAACTATGTTTAGATGAATGGCATGATCACTACCTTTTCAAACCTGAGAAGTTAAAACGAAATGGTAATGAAGCATGGGGAGAATGGAGTCACAATAAATCTTGTGTTTTGCGCGGAGGCTCTTGGTTTGATGAAGTCTGCCGTTTAACTTGTCGTAATGGAGGCAATGTAAATATCAAAGGTAATCGTTATGGCTTTCGGATAATAATCATTTAATTTTTTGTAACAATGACATCTTCAACTCAAGTGTAGAAAATTAAATTTCGGAATACGGATTAAGAAAATTAAAAGATCTTGGAGAAAATGAGAATTGAAGAAAATAATTGTAGGGGTTTAGCATTTGCGCCACAATTTCTAAACTCGTTACCACAATCTCGATCACAAATGCTAAACCCTTTGCGCTTTCACCGATAAATTGTCCCTGCGATTACAGGTTGAGGGCATAGCATTCCCAAATCAAGGCAATCTGTAAACGTATAAATCTCTGTAGGAATGCTATGCCCCTACGCATTTACGAATCTACAAATTCAAATTATTGGTGGTATATATTGGGTGATTTTCAAGTAAAAAAATCCTGTAGGGGCAGAGCATTACCGCCACAATTTCTAAATTTTAAGATCCATTTAAATCGGTAATGCTCTGCCCTTAACCTTCGCAAATCACCAACAATTCCCAAACCGCAGGGATAATTTATTGGTAATAGCGAAGAGGGTAGAGCATTTGCGTATAGAGATTTCGGTGATAATTGATGAACATTGGCGCAAATGCTCTACCCCTACATTTTTCGTTTGTACGTTTATAAATTTTTATGTCTTACCACCCTGAAATTCATCATCGGCGTTCTATTCGTTTGCAGGGGTATGACTATTCTCAATCGGGAGCTTATTTTGTAACTATCTGCACCTTTCAAAGACAGCATCTGTTTGGAGAAATAAATAATGGAGAAATGCAACTAAATGTTACTGGTCAGATTGTTTTTGCAATTTGGCAAAAAATTCCGCAGCATTTACCTAACGTGGAACTTGATGAATTTATCCTCATGCCCGATCACCTTCATGGAATTATTGTTATTTCAGAACAATATGAAAATTCTCACTCATTAGCAACAATTATTCAAAATTTCAAATCTACTTCTACTCGCAAAATCAATAAAATTAATCAAAATTCTGGTGTGTCTATCTGGCAAAGAAATTACTACGAAAGGATTATTAGAAGTGATCAAGAACTACATAATCTGGGGCAGTATATTTTGACTAATCCTCAGAATTGGAAGGTTGTTGCTGAATAAAAAAGAGATTTTCTTTTCTCAGCGATCGCCTTTTTTGTAGAGAGATTTGCGATCGCCATGCAAATTATTTGGACTAAACACGGTGAGGAGCGACAACAAAAATGCCAGCAAAAGCGACCAGACATTACCCGTGAAGCAGTCGAATTTTAGACATAAACTATTTCACCAATTTGAATACTTGCAATTACTTCCTTAATTCGTGGCACTAGAGGCTTGAGGGTTTCTAGTCGATTATTTGGTGCAGATAAAACAATCACAGCTAGATCAATTTTAGTGAGGTTTTGTTGTGCTGACAGATTATTATCAATCGTAATAAACACATCAAATTCACTCGCCGCAAGCCTCAGTAATTCACCGTTCTTTTTGCTTGCCCATCCTTGCTCTGGTACGGTCACTATAGTATGTCCATCAGATATTTCTCGCTTCAGCTTTTTAGGCAAGCACTCATCAAGCAGCACTTTCATGATCGTGTGCCAAATAATATTTGATTGATAGATTTAAAAACTTTACTACTTTTTCTTTCTGCACAGTTGGAAAGTCATCTAAAAATTCTTCCAGTGAGTCTCCTGCTTCAAGATAATCAACTAAGTTCTTTACAGGAACTCTAGTTCCCTTAAATATAGGTATTCCAGAGAGAATTTCAGGATCTCTTACAATTAATTGATTTTCCATTTTGTTACCTCAATTTTAGATCTCTCATAACCTAGATCATACAACCAAAATATGAAAGCATGTTTATGCTTTCTCATAAGCACTAATAAAATCATCCCGCGAAATTCCTGATTGAGTACAGATACTTCTAAGCGTAGAACCCTTGATCAGCTTATGATTTGGCATAGTTAGAGGAGTCGTTGTTCCATCAGCATTTTGTCTGACCATCGAGATATGCTCCTTCTCTCGTACTATCGAAAATCCAAAACTCTCAAGCACCTTAATTACCTTTGATTTAGGCGCATCAACAGGAAACTTAGCCATTACACACTCGCCTCAGCTACAAAAGCCTCAAGCACTGAAGACTCAGACTCTAAAACCGATCGCCCAAAGGTTTCGATATGAAACAAGATCGCCGATCGCACATCATTGAGAGCCTCTTCATAGGAATCTCCCTCACCAACCACAACCCCTTGAATCCCTAGAGGATAAGCCACATAACCCTCTGGATGCTTTTCTACCACAATTTTGATATGTTTCATGATTAATTAATGTAATTAGAGATATCTATAATACTAACCTTTTTATTTTTGGGGCAAGCAATCATCAACTTATCGGCAAGAGCAATCAAGAGAAATCCTCACCGCTTGGATTTGGCTGAAAGTCGAAAACATTGCTAGATTTGTAACAGCAGTACCACAACGTAGCAGGAGACAAAAACATGAGTAAATTTCAAATGTTTGATTCCGTTACTTTAAATCAAGACATTCAGCTTCACTCTGGCGGAATTGCCCCACAAGGGACTGATGGTGCGATCGTGGAAATCTTTAAAGATGGCGAAGCTTACCTAGTCGAGCTATTTGGTGGATGGCTAAAGTTCACTACTGAAGGCGATATGATCGAAACATCTCAAGACGATCCCGAAGCATTTCGTGACACCCTAGATGTAGAAACGCTCTATCCTCACCAAATAAATCCAATAAATACTCCTCAACAAAGCGATAAACAGAAAGTAAAGCAACAACTTTTAGCATTACTAGAAATACTTCCAGAAGAATCGATTCTACAAGTTAAAGACTTCACGGAATTCCTTTGCTATAAGCAACAGGCTACATCAACCTCAGTAGGTTCCCAAAAATGACAAACATTAATCAGATATATTTTTAGCGGAAGAAAGTTAAGTATTTACGCGATCGCCTTTTTCGTGGAGAGATTTGCGATTACCATGAAAATTATTTGAACTAAAACTTCGGTGCTATCCCTGCTTGCTTACATATTGCATTTGCCGTAATTCTATCAATCGTCCGATGTCTCTTAATCGGAATTGTTTTGATATTGTTGGTGTAAATGGAATGATTCCCTCCTTCCCTAAGCAAATAAAACCCATTTTCTTCAAAATATTTCACCAGATCACTGCGTTTAACTGACATAACTCACCTTACGCAGATAGAAAGCGCCCAAAAAAAATGACTGAGAATGTATACTGGAAGTAGGTTTGAGAGTAATTGCTTTGCCGAAACCAAGCTAAGATGAGGAAAGAAGATAAAAACATGAAGATGAACATGTTAGATCTTTATAGTGACTATCTAATTAGTTCTT
>NZ_LIRE01000685.1 GCF_001402795.1 Pseudanabaena sp. 'Roaring Creek' | reverse complement strand
TAAGTAGCTAGGCATAAGTAAACTTAAAACCTAGAAGAGCATACCCGCCCGCGCAGCGGGCGGTATGCTCTTCTGGGTTATGCCGAACTACTTAATTGCGATCGGCTACCTATATACCATTGATGGCTCTTTCAAGATTGGCTCGGGATTGGTTATAGCCAATGATTGCTTGAACGCGGTTAACATCGGCGCGAGTGAGATCTGACTCAGCGGAGATAACCTCAAGTTGGGTTCCAACTCCAGCATCAAGGCGCAAACGTGCAAGACGTAGGGCTTCCTCTGCCTGTTGAACGGCTTTAGTTGCCGTGTCGATCTGTTGAAAGCGCGATCGCTGATTGATGTAGGCTGACTCCACATCATAACGAGCTTGACGAGCAGCTTGCTCGAATTTACTCTCGGCTGTGGCTTGATCGGCTTTGTATTGATCTACTTGCGCGGCAGCTTTACCCCCATCAAAGAGTGTCCAGTTTAGCGACAAACCAACTTGGTAGTCCGCACTAGCACTACCATTGTTAACAAAGGAAGCAGAGGCATCAAAGTTAGTAAATACGCTAACTTGGGGACCTAATCTTGCTAAGGTGACATTGGCATTATTACGAGCAACTTCACGCTCTAACTTGCGAATGTCAAGTTCGGAACGATTGCGGACTGCCAGCAATATCGATTCTTCTAAGGATAATTTCCATGCTGCGACAGGAGCAATTTTATCGGCAGCCGTAATTTCAATGGTCGGGGGATAGTTGATCTGTCGAGATAATTCCCGTCTGGCTACTAACTGGGAGGCTTCGGCATTGAGCAAGTCTTGCTTGGCATTGGCAAGGGATACCTCAGACTGGAGAACATCAAACTTTGTACCAACCCCTGCCCGCTCTCTGGATTTGGTGTCCTTCAGGCTTCGTTCAGCATTTTCAACAGCTTTGCGTTGGATGCGGATCGTTTCATCGGCATTCTGGAGACTGTAATAGGCTGTTACGATATTCAACCGAATTGTCTGATTGACTTGATTAAGTGATGCCTCCGCAATGCGCAAGCTGTTTTCAGCCGCAGCAATAGTATTGTCATTCACCCCAGAATCAAAAATGTTGTAGCTAATGCCTAGAGTACCCGTAAGCGCATGGGTCGTAGATGTATTTGTGGTGGAATTTGTGGTGGAATTTGTGACAGTTGGCGGTGAGAAGACCGAGTTGCCATAGGTATATCTAGATGATGCGGAAACAGTGGCCGAACGTCCAGCTTCGGCAGCTCTCAATCCCGCACGGGCGCGATCTACGGCAATTTTTGCTTGAATCCAATCGGGGCTGGATCTTTCAACTAACTCCAAAAGTTCGGCGAGGGTGACTGGTTTGCTAAGGTCTAACTTAACTTGACTGGGCGTGGTGGGAACAACTAAGGTCTGGGCAGGGTCAAGTTTGCCAGATTCATAAACCGTAGAATTGGGATCAATTCTGGCAGGTTCGGTTGAAGAACTGACTTTTTGAGGTTGCGATCGCTGGCTATCTTGAACGATATTTGTATTAGTGGTAGAAAGCAGCTTAGGCGGATCTTGATTATTGACTTTAGCTAATGTCGCGATCGCTGCCTGAGGTGTGGCAGGATCTGAAGATGCTTGCTGGTTACTTGTCGCTTTTCCTGTCGATTGACTTGCCGATTCAGATTGGGCTTTGTCAATAATTACCGACTGGGATGCAACCTCTTCCGAGGTGGCAAGATGAGAAATACTAGCAGTGCTATTAGAGGTGTTAATAGTGGTGTCAGGCTCTAAAACGACCTTAGTGAAAGGACGCAGAGGTAGATTAAATTCTTGAGCATTGGCTGTCCAAGCTGGAATCAGAAGCGATAAACTCGCACCAAGCGTCAACCAACTGGAAGAAATTCGCATAATTCAGTCCGTCACTCCTCGCATTTAAATAGCAGCCAACATACCTTACAACGAGCATCTTCTAATAGCTCGTACATCACAATCATCATGCTATCGGGTAAATATGAAAGCACCTGTATGTTTGCATAACAGATTGTAGTATAAACCTTGAAATTTAGAGATATTAATCAGCTCTAAGTAATTGAGCTTAATTAAATATAAAACCCTAAAACCTGTGGCGCACGCGCAGCGTGCGCCACAGCTTTTTGTTTTTTACTTCCCTTCCCAGTGAATAATTAGATGTTGCGGCGCAAAGCGCCGCAACATCTAATTATTCACTGGGAAGGGATATGAGCACTAATCGTTTCTGTAAAGACTTGTGGAAAGTTATCGATCTTCTAACTAGGTCAGTTATACTTAGCTCCAAGTTTAGGGAATGAAACTAACAACATAATGAAAAAATTCAATAAGAACACTCTGCTAGTATTGATGCTTACCCTTGGAACCTTGTTTCCTTTATCGGCAAATGTTTTCGCAGAAGAATCTCCTTCGCACTGGGGATATGGCGGTGCTGCCAACCCTACACAATGGGGACAAATTAAGAAGGATTTTGCTTTATGTGAGTCGGGACGGGATCAATCGCCGATCGATCTCAAAAATGCCGTAGAAAGTTCTCCCGCTAAAATCGATTTTGATTATAAGTCTTCTCCCTTAGTCGTAGTAAATAACGGGCACACTATTCAAGTGAATTATGCGCCAGGCAGTAGTGTGACGATTAACGGTGAAAAATACTCCCTCGTTCAATTCCATTTCCATACACCTAGCGAACATGAAGTCAATAGTAAGGCTTTGGCAATGGAACTCCATTTAGTACATCGTAATGAAGCAGGAAAACTAGCAGTAGTGGGAGTTATGCTCACTAAAGGAACAGCCAATCCCCTGATCGATACTATTTGGAAAAACATTCCTTCGGCTGGGAAAACTAATACCGTTAGCAGTAGTAATATTAACGCTACCGATCTTTTGCCGAAGGGTAAATCCTACTATAGCTACGATGGTTCTCTCACTACCCCTCCCTGTAGCGAAGGTGTTAAGTGGAATGTCTTTGTTGAGACAATGACGATTTCGGAAGAGCAAATCGCAGCTTTTGAGAAGCTTTATCAAGTTGATGCCCGTCCTATTCAGCCTAGCAATGGTAGAGTGATTCAACTCCATCGTTAGAATTAAAATAAAAGACAAGTGGCGGCGCGAAGCGCCGCCACTTGTCTTTTGGGGTTGTCCTAATCAACCCTAGATGAGTTGTGAGAGGCTTCGACTTCGCTCAGCCA
>NZ_LIRE01000103.1 GCF_001402795.1 Pseudanabaena sp. 'Roaring Creek' | reverse complement strand
CATAAGTAAACTTAAAACCCAGAAGAGCATACCGCCCGCGCAGCGGGCGGTATGCTCTCTGGGTTTGGTTTTTAATTATGCCTAGCTACTTAGTAAGTAATTCGGTATAAGTAGCTGGGTACAATTAAATATAAAAACCAAAAGCTGTAGCGCAGGCTGTGCCTGCGCCGCAGGTTTTAGATCTAGTTTTTAATTTTACGAGAAAAATGGGGCTTCGACTTCGCTCAGCCATCGGTATAGCGGTATACCAATAGCTGAGTGAAGTCGAAGCCTCTCACAAATCATTTAGGATTGCTGTATAGCCAATCCATATAGCCAATCCATAGGGAATCAAAGGAAGAAAAATGCGTAGCTCAGGTTGGTGTGTCGTTGGGATTTTGGTCAATATCTCTACTTGTATTACCATTTTGGCGAATAGTCCCGCAGGATGGGCATTAGATAAGTCCACCGATCGCCAAGGTATTGATGCAAGGAGCTTGCAAAATTCTCCCTACAACCTCACGGGCAAAGATGTGTTTGTGGGGCAAGTCGAGTTGAGTCGTCCATTACGCTTTGCCGTAGATAAACTCTTTAACAAACTTTTATCGCGCGATCGCGCGATCGTGCAGCCCTACGCCGTTTTTTTTCGCGACGGTAAGGCTGTTCCCAATCGCAACATTGACGATCATTCCGAGCAGGTTGCCGCAGTCATCATTAGTCAAGATAAAACTTACCGAGGGATCGCGCCCAATGCCAAACTGATCTCTGCTGCCTATTCCCAACGTCGCCAAGACGGACAACCAGAAGCCTGTCTTGCCGCCCAATATATTGCGCGACAACATAACGGTACTGTGCGGGCGATTAACTTCAGCTTTGGCGAACTCCTCAGCGAAGATCCGCGCCCCAATCCTCAACTTGATGGTAATGCTCTACTTACACTCTGCGTCGATTGGCTGGCGACGACTTACAATACTTTACCAATAATCGCAGGAAACCAAGGTAAAGGTGGCATTCCCATTCCCACCGATCTTTTTAATGGGTTTACCGTGGGCTTTACCCATGAGGTTGAGGGTATTTATCGTCAGCTCGATCGTGGCAACTTGATCGATGAGCCATTTATCGATCGCAGTAATACTGGTAAATACGAACAGGGGGAATTTTTTACTGACCTCAATAAAGATGGGAAATGGACGGCAGGTGTCGAAAGTCCCCTCAATGGCAGGCGATCGCTCGCTCTGCTTGCCCCAGGCAGTAACCTCAAACTCCCCAATTTACAAGGCAAATTTAAAAATGCTAGCGGATCGAGTTTTGCCGCGCCCCACGTAGTCGGGACGATCGCTCTGCTCCATGAGTACGCCAATCGCCAGATTGAGAATGGGCAATGGAGTGTTGAGGCGCGTCGGCATGAGTTACTCAAAGCTGTCCTCATCAACTCCGCCGATAAAATTCAAGATCGGGGTGATGGGAAAAACCTTGGTATGTCCAAAACTATTCTCGATACCTTTGGCAAAACATGGCTCGATAGTGAAGCCTATGGCAGTCGGGTAGTACCGCTCAGTCGCAGTCTTGGCTCAGGACAACTCAACGCTCGCCGAGCTTTGCTGCAATACCAAGCAGGACAGCAATCACCCCAAAATGGAGTGGCGACCATCAAAGCGATCGGTTGGGATACCAATTTTGTCAATGTCGATAATTTTCAAGATTATATTTTTAGCGAGCCGCTTTTAGCCGACAGCTTTATTGCTGCCACTCTAACTTGGGATCGCCAAGTTAAACTCAACGATAAAAATGGCAATAGCCTCTACGATATCGGTGAAAGCTTTAGCGATGAGGGCTTTAATAAAATCGAATTGTACTTAATGCGATCGCAGGATACTGATATTTCCCAAAGTATTTGGTCATCCACCAGTCAAGTTGATAACTTACAGCATATTTTTGTAAAAATTCCCACCACAGGTAAATACAAACTGCGGGTGGTATTTAAATCCCCCCAAACCAATACGCCAAGCCAGCGCTACGGCTTAGCTTGGTGGGCAAAAAATTCTTAAATATCCTTAAAAAAGGGGGCGCGAAGCGCCCCCTTTTTTTACTTGAATTACTTAGGAGTCGTCGCGCTAGGAGGGAGGTACTGGGCATCAACAAAACCTAACTCAAACAATTGTTGATAAGCCTGTTGACCGAGATCGCGGGTAGGCGCTTGACTGCGGATCAATTGAATTAACAAAGGTACGGATAGTTCGGGTTGATTTTTAGCTCGATAAACCACAGCAAGTTGGTAGGTCGCCTCATCACGCAACTGTGCTGCCTGTAGAGCCTTACGACGGTGACTATCGGATATGCGATTGTCAATGCCTGAAAAGCTGGTCGTTAGTTCCTGATAAAAATTGGATAATTGATTAAAGACTTGACGGGCATCTTGCAACTTAGATACAGCTTGATCGTAATTTTGCTGGCTAACTGCGGTCATTGACTCTGCCATCAACCTCTGTCCCCCTGCAATACTAAACACACTATTCTCTAGAGAATTGGGCTTAGTTGCCTCTACGGGCTGAGCTTGCGTAGGTTGAACTTTGGGCGGCTGAGATGAGGCATTTTGGGCGATCGCCTTTAGAGGGAGCAAAGTCGCAGAAGAGATCAAAGATAAAGCTGCGGCTTGAAAGGCAATCTGAAAGAAGCAAGGCTTAGCAAAGGATGTGGACATAGGTTGCAAATTCTGGATGCTCACAAGAAAGAATAAGTTTTAGCTGAATACTTGGGGGTTGCTTTTAACTTGAAAAAAGTGAAAAGCATTTATCTAAAACTTTTTGTTATCGTAACACCCCAACACAGACGAAGTAACTATTAAAAGTATCCCCAAAAGTATGTTAGGGACACTTTGCCCTAGTCCGCACCTTATTTGTTGAAGAGTTGTAAAGCAAATGTGACATCTTGCGTGATATGCTTAGCAACGGTGTAGGCAGCTACATCCAAGTTTTTGGACACCCATTTTAGTACTATCTCAAGTACTAGTTCTTCACTCAAACAGTCAGTAAATTTTGCTAAAAAGCAGTCGCTATAGGTCAACCTCCAAGGGTCAACAGTGAAGATCATCCCCGCAAAAAACAGTACAGTCGCACAGACGGTTGTAAAAACTTCATCCACATCAGTTGTTGATGGCATGGAAGAGTACAATCGCCTCAAGCTTAGGCTGTTAGTAATTACCCTCATCTCTGGGCTTGTTATTGGCTTAGCTGTATGGTTTTGGTACGGGTGGAAGATTGCCCTCAGTTATGCTGTCGGCGCATTAGTTGGCTCTGTCTACTTCAGAATGCTAGCTAAAAGCGTAGATCGATTGGGTGGTGAATCCAACCGACTCGGATTTTCGCGGCTTGGGCTGTTCGTACTTTTGATGGCGATCGCTGCTAAGTCCGATCAACTAGAGATTTTGCCTGCATTCTTAGGCTTTATGACCTATAAAGTCGCTGTTTTAGTAATTCTTGCCCAAGACTTGAGCCAAGACCTGAGCCAAGACTTGAGCAAAGGTTAATTGACCGAGATTGAGGAAAACTTGAGGATTGGGTTCCATTCTCGCTGATTTAACCTCCTACAGGTTGTAACATATCGAACATGATCGATCCAGTATCTTTTGGCTATTCAGTTAGTCACCAAACCAGTCTTGCCGCACTAGAAGTGGGCAAACACTTTTATTGGCAGTTCGGTAATCTAGCGGTACATGGTCAAGTTTTAATTGTGAGCTGGGTTGTGATGGGAGCAGTACTCGTTGCTGCACTGATCGGATCTAGCACCGCTAAAGCTGACCAGCGCGTTCCCGCAGGTTTTCAAAATTTCATGGAATATGCTCTGGAGTACGTTCAGGGCATCGCTAAAGACCAGATTGGCGAAAAGCACTACAGAGAATGGGTGCCATTTGTTGGTAGTCTATTCTTGTTTATCTTCGTATCGAACTGGTTAGGAGCGCTAGTTCCTTGGAAATTGATCGAATTGCCCGAGGGCGAACTTGCTGCCCCGACAAGCGACATCAATACCACGATCGCCCTAGCATTATTAGTCTCCTTAGCCTATTTCTATGCTGGATTGAGCAAGCGCGGTTTGGAATACTTCACTAGATATATCCAAGCTTCTCCCTTTCTCCTTCCTTTATGGGTTCTTGAAGATTTCACAAAACCCCTTTCGCTAAGCTTCCGTCTTTTCGGAAACATCCTCGCCGATGAGCTAGTTGTGGGGGTCATGGTTCTCCTCGTACCTTTGTTTGTACCTCTGCCATTGATGATTCTGGGATTATTTACCAGTGCCATCCAAGCATTGATTTTTTCGACCTTGGCAGCGTCTTACATCGGTGAAGCGATGGAGGGACATGGTGATGAAGGACATGAGCATTAAGCTCGTTAATTCAACCGATTGATTCGGGAAGTTGGTTTCCCATATTTGTTTCCCATATTTGTAAACACTTAAAAATAATCTAAGAAGGAAAAAGAACGTGATTGATCCATTAGTAGCTTCAGCATCCGTAATCGCCGCTAGCGTTGCCGTTGGTCTTGGTGCAGTTGGACCTGGTATCGGTCAAGGTACAGCTGCTAGCCGCGCTGTAGAAGGTATTGCTCGTCAGCCTGAAGCTGAAGGCAAAATTCGTGGCACCCTATTGTTGAGCTTGGCTTTCATGGAAGCTCTTACCATTTACGGTCTGGTTGTTGCACTTGTATTGCTATTCGCTAACCCCTTCGCCTAATAGCCTTTTCTTGAATGCCTTTTCTTGAATGCCTTTTCTTGAATGCATTTCTTGAATGCCTACTCTTGAGTGCCTAGTGTAGTAAAGAGCTAGTGTAGCAAAGAAGCTAAGTTGGAAAGTCGAGCTTTTCCTTTAATTCTTGGCTTCTTTGTCCATCTAGATCGCTACCTTTAGTAACAGCATTTATCCAAATGCTCCACAAAAGTGCTTTTTTAGCAACATACCTATGACAATTTGGAACCTTTTTTCAACTGTTCTCATCGCTGCGGAAGCGGCAGAACATAAAGGCGGCTTGTTTGATATCAATGCCACACTTCCAATTATGGCAGTGCAATTTGTTGTTTTTGTGGCGCTTCTGAACGTTATTTTCTTTAAACCTTTAACTAAGGCGATCGATGATCGTGATGATTATGTTAGAGGACAGATTATTGGCTCAAAGGAACGTCTAGAAAAAGCTGAGTTAGCTGTTAAGCAATATGAGCAAGAGCTTGCTTCTGCGCGTAAGGCAACTCAGAACATCTTAACAACTGCTCAAGCGGAAGCAAATAAGATTCGTAAAGAACGTATTGATGCTGCGATGGCTGAAGCTCAAGCAAAAGTTGCTACAGCTAAAGCAGAAATCGAAAAGCAAAAGCAAGATGCGACCGCATCTCTGGACGCTGAAGTAGAGTCGCTCAGTCGCCAAGTTCTAGAAAAATTACTAGGTAACTTAGTTAAATCCTAGTTCTGACGATCCTCATAGATAGTTTCTATCTGGATTCTGGCTGGTATTGAGTAATAGAAACAACCTTTATGATTAGAAATTTCGTCTTACTTGCAAGTGAAGCAGGCGAGCATTCAGGCTTCGGTATTAATTCCGATATTCTGGAAACTAACCTGATCAACTTAGTGATCGTTATCGGTCTTTTGATCTATGCAGGTCGTGGTTTCTTAGGCAAAATTCTCTCGGCTCGCTTGGAGTCTATCCAGTCGGCGATCGCTGATGCAGAAAAGCGTCAAAAGGAAGCAACAGATAAGCTTGCTTTGCAGCAAGGCAAATTAGCTCAGGCAAAAACCGAGGCTGAAAACCTACGCAAACAGGCTGAAACTGATGCCAAACACGCGGCTGATGCAATTTTGGCGACGGTTGATGCAGATATTGCTCGTTTGCGAGAAGCTGCCGACCAAGAGATTGCCACGGAGCAAGATCGTGTAATCGTGCAATTGCGTCAGCAAGTTGCCGAAAAAGCCCTCGCTAGCGTTCAGTCTTACTTTGATCGCGGTTTGAGTGAATCCGCTCAAGTCGAACTGATCGACCGTAGCATTGCCCTTTTAAGTTCTGACTAGGAGAAAACATGAAATCTAATTCTGTTAGTCAAGCTGTCGTCGCTCCCTATGCTGAGGCTTTAATGTCCTTGGCGCAAGAGCAGAGAAACTTAGATGCGATCGCTAAAGATGTCCGCCTGATTGGCGATACTTTGACTGATTCTTTGGAGTTAAGTCAATTATTTGCTAGCCCTTTAATTGGCGCAGATGTCAAAAAAGGCGTAGTAGAAAATGTGTTTGGTTCTCAGGTAAGCTCTATTACCAAAAGCTTTTTACTTCTATTAGTCGATCGCAAACGTATTGCCTTCTTAGGACAAATCGTTAATGAGTTCAAAGCTCTATTGCGTGTAATCGATCAAGTAGCTCTTGCTGAAATTACGACTGCTTTAAAATTGAGTAGATCTCAGGAAGATAGCATTCGCGATCGCGTCAAAGCGATGACAGGCGCTAGAAGCGTTGACCTTGACGTAACTGTTAATCCTGATTTAATTGGTGGCGTAATCATTAAAGTTGGTTCTCAAGTCGTTGATGCCAGCATTCGTGGACAACTACGCCGATTAAAGAGCAGCCTCACCGCAGGCGTTTAATCTCAGGGAAAAAGGAAAAAGTAAAAGGGAAAAAGTAATTATCAATTACCAATCACCAATTACCAATTACCAAATCCCAAAAAAGCTAAAAGCTAAAAGCTAAATGCTAATAGCTAAATCCCCAAATATTCAAAACAAATCGATCGCTGATAACTGGTAAAACACAACTATGGTTAGCATCAGACCTGACGAAATAAGCAATATTATCAAGCAGCAAATTGCTAATTATAACCAAGAGCTGCAAGTTTCCAACGTTGGTACTGTCCTGCAAGTCGGTGACGGTATCGCTCGTGTCTATGGCTTGGAACAGTGCATGGCTGGCGAGTTGCTGGAATTTGAAGATGGTACTGTCGGCATTGCGCTGAACCTTGAAGAAGACAACGTTGGTGTTGTGTTGATGGGTGAAGGTCGCAAGATCGCTGAAGGTAGCTCGGTTAAAGCAACTGGACGTATTGCCCAAGTTCCCGTAGGCGAAGCCTTTATTGGTCGCGTTGTGGATGGTTTGGCTCAACCTATTGATGGTAAGGGCGAAATCAAAGCAAGCGAATCTCGCTTAATTGAATCTCCCGCTCCTGGCATTATTGCTCGTAAATCCGTATTTGAACCCCTACAAACGGGTATTACTGCGATCGACGCGATGATTCCCGTCGGACGCGGTCAGCGTGAGTTGATCATTGGTGACCGTCAAACAGGTAAGACCTCTGTTGCGGTAGATACCATCATCAACCAAAAAGGTTTGGACTGTATCTGCGTATATGTAGCGATCGGGCAAAAAGCTTCTACCGTTGCGAACGTTGTTAACAAGCTTCGTGAAAGCGGCGCAATGGAATACACGATCGTCGTTATGGCAAGTGCCAACGATCCTGCTACCTTGCAATACCTCGCTCCTTACACTGGCGCAGCATTGGCTGAGTACTTTATGTACAAAGGTCAAGGCACTTTGATCGTCTATGATGACTTGTCTAAGCAAGCCCAAGCTTATCGCCAAATGGCTCTCTTGCTCCGTCGTCCACCAGGTCGTGAAGCCTATCCTGGAGACGTATTCTACTTACACTCCCGCTTGCTCGAACGTGCTGCGAAGTTAAGTGATGAACTCGGCGGTGGATCGATGACCGCATTGCCGATCATCGAGACTCAAGCGGGTGACGTATCGGCTTACATTCCTACCAATGTAATTTCGATTACCGACGGTCAAATCTTCTTGTCCTCTGACCTCTTCAATGCTGGTATTCGTCCTGCGATCAACCCTGGTATCTCGGTATCTCGTGTTGGTTCCGCTGCGCAAATCAAGGCAATGAAACAGGTGGCAGGTAAGATCAAACTGGAACTAGCTCAGTACGATGACCTCGTCGCTTTCGCTCAGTTCGCCTCTGATTTGGACAAAACCACTCAAGCGCAACTAGCCCGTGGTCAACGTCTCCGCGAAATTCTCAAGCAGCCTCAATATTCGCCATTGCCCGTAGGCGACCAAGTTGCGATTATCTATACCGCAATTAATGGCTATCTTGATGAACTTGAAGTCGATCAAGTGGGCGCATTTAACAAGGGTCTGCGTAACTACTTGGCAACCAGCAAGCCCAAGTACGGCGAAATCATCAAGTCCGAGAAGAAGCTCTCTGATGAAGCAGAAAAAATCTTGAAGGAAGCACTTGTTGAATACAAGAAGACCTTTTTAGCTTCTGTCTAATCCACAGATAAGCTAATAAAAAAGAGGGCATATGCCCTCTTTTTTATTGCAATTTTATTGAAAATGAAATTCTAAACTCTGTGATATGCTGCTAATCAAGTAGTCTTTTGTACTTCGATGTCTAATACCAAATCACAAAATGGCGTAGCCATTTTGTGATTTTAAAACCCTTACTGGATTTGGTTTTCAATTCCCAAAAGTGT
>NZ_LIRE01000652.1 GCF_001402795.1 Pseudanabaena sp. 'Roaring Creek' | reverse complement strand
TTCCCAAAATGGCGTTGCCATTTTGGGAATTGGTATAAAGCCCAAGATCGTGTTGTCGCGCTCCGCGCGACAACACGATCTTGGGCTTTAATTTTGTTCTAACAAGACTGGCGGTAGCTATATATTTAATTCCTAGATACTTAGGAAAAATTAGAATTGCTTGAGAATTGTTTTAGAAGGGCTTGAAAACTACTTCTTAGGGTTTTGTTTTTGCTCGTTGTCTAGAACCAATTCTAAGGGCGATATGTTTACTAATACTTTATCAACACGATTTCCATCCATATCCACAACTTCAAAGCGAATTCTATCCCAAGTGAAATGTTCTCCTACCATAGGAATATGGCGGAGATAGGTCATCATTAGCCCCCCTAAAGTATGGTAATTATGATCTTTTTCATAGGGGAGCTCTTCTACCTCGATGATTTCTTTGAGACGATCGCTTGATACCATGCCATCGATCAGCCACGAACCATCTTCTCTTTGCATGGCATCGGGATCGCCTTGGCGATCGTTAGAGGGAAGATCGCCCACGATCGCTTCTAATAAGTCCGTTAGGGTTACCAATCCCTCAACACCACCATATTCATCGGTGACCATCGCTACGCGATCGCCAGATTGTTTGAACTGCTCCAAAACACTTAAGGCGCTTGCCGTTTCTGCTACATATAGGGGTGGACTGCTAACTTTAACTAAATCGATCGGATTTCCGTGAAGGCTGGCATTGAGAAAGGCTTTAATTTCGACGATGCCAACACAGTCGTCAAGGTTTTCTCTGGCAACGGGGAAACGTGAATGTCCACTGGCTAAAACCTCTCGCTGCGTTTCTTCAAAGGGAGCATCCACATCTAACCAATCGATCTCGGTTCTGGGAGTCATTAAGGATTTGATCGGGCGATCTCCTAAGCGAAATACCCGCTCGACCATGTCCTGTTCAGCTTCTTCAAACATTCCTGACTCAGCACCCTGAGCAATCATCACTTTGATTTCTTCTTCCGTAACTTGAGATTCCTCGTTTGCTTGAATTCCTAATAGACTAAGTAAAGCCTCTGTTGATGTACTTAACAAATAAACAATCGGTGTCCCAATATTGGCAAGGAATCGCATCGATGGGGCAACTGCACAGGCAATTTTTTCCGCATTGCTCATGGCTAGCCGCTTGGGAACTAGTTCACCGAGTACCAGAGAGAGATAAGTGATAATGCCAACGACGATGGAAAAGCTAAGGGATTCACTGTAGGGTCTTAGCACGACTACCGTATCTAGCAATTCCTTAAGGCTTTTTGCCACAGTTGTACCACCTAAAGCACCACTTAAAATCCCAATTAAAGTAATGCCTATTTGGGTAGTTGACAAAAAGTTATTGGGAGAGCTGATTAGTCTTAAGGCGGATCTGGCGTTTGCGTTTCCTTCTTTTGCCCATTGTTCTAAGCGTACTTTGCGGGCAGAGATAATTGCTAGCTCAGACATGGCAAAAATGCCATTGGCAATAACAAGCAAAATAATGAATAGCGCTTCAAAGGCAAGGGAAGACATTGTTTTGTGGCAAAACGACTTTATGTGAATCGTTTGTGAAATTTGTTAATGATAGATATATATTGTCATACCAAATTTTGTGTCAAGTTTCCTAGGACTAAGATAGAGGTTTGGTAAGAATTGCCAAGCCCCTATGTGCTGGTAATTTTGATGTGCTGGTAATTTTGATATAGCTGTCGCCAAGTCTAATAGGACATAAACCCCAAGAATTGATTGGCGGCGCTTCGCGCCGCCAATCAATTCTTGGGGTTTGATTTGTCCTAAGTCAAGTGACTGTAGCTACAACTAGCAATTTCCTAAATATAGCAACATAAATTTTGCTTAGGATCCCCCCCCAGAGATGAGTGGTGGCGCGAAGCGCCGCCACTCATCTCTGGGGGGGATTCGTCTTAACGGCTGTAGAGTTGGGTAATTTGCAGGAGGCGATCGCTGAGAGAGGGATTGAGTAGCTCGGGATCGTGATAGCGCCATCCCCAATTCCCTGTTGCCGTCCCTGGAATATTCATCCTTGCACTGTTATCGAGACCAAGGACATCCTGTAGGGGAAGGATCGCAATTAGGGATACCGCTGCCATTGCCATCCGAACGAGTACCCAGTTAATTGGCTCACCAGCGGCATAGCCAACTATATATTTGTAAAATAAATCCTTTTCGTATTGGCTCGCTCTTTGCCACCAACCTACGGCAGTGTCATTGTCATGGGTTCCTGTATAGACGACACTGTTACGTACGTAGTTATGGGGTAGATGAAAATTATCGGAACCACCGCCAAAGGCAAACATGAGGACGCGCATTCCAGGGAAGCCAAAATCATCACGTAATTTATCAACTTCTGGGGTAATCACACCCAAGTCTTCAGCAAGAATTGGTAGTTCGCCCATCACTTCCCGCAATTTCGTGAATAACTCCGTACCTGGGGCAACTTGCCATTCTCCATTCACCGCCGTTTCCTCACCAGCGGGAACTTGCCAAAAGGCTTCAAATCCTCGGAAATGATCGATGCGGATAATATCAACATAACGATTTAAAAAGCGAAAGCGATCGATCCACCATGCAAATTGCGTTTCTTGGAGATATTCCCAGTTATAGACTGGGTTTCCCCAAAGCTGACCTGTCTCGCTAAAGTAGTCAGGTGGAACCCCTGCCATCTGTGCTACTTCGTAGGTTTCGGGCTCGAGCGCAAAGTTGGCGGGATTTGCCCAGACATCGGCACTATTGTGAGATACATAGATGGGAATATCGCCAATAATCTTGATGTTTCGCATATTGGCATATTGCTTAAGTTTCAGCCATTGATCGAAGAAGATAAACTGGACGAATCTTTGAAATTCAATGCGATCTTTGAGTTCTATGCGTTTTAGTTCTAATGCTTGCGGTTCCCGTTTGGCGATCGCAGGTTCCCAATTATTCCAAAGCACTTCCGTATTTTCTTCGTGCAGTGCCATGAATAGTACGTAGTCTTCTAGCCAATCAGCTTCCTCGATGCAAAACTTTTTGAACAGCTCCTGAATTAAATATAAATCGTGATGATGCTGAAGCTCTTGATCGAGATATCCTTGCTGAAAGCGTTTAAAGGCTAGTTCTAGAAGCTTCCGCTTGTAAGGAATCACAGTCTCAAAATCAACGCGATCTCGATCGAATTCAGGAATATCTGCCCAATCCTCTTCTTTTAGTAAATGTTGTTTGGCGAGCAGTTCGGGACTAATCAGATAGGGATTACCTGCGATCGCGCTAAAGCTCATATAGGGAGAATTCCCGTATCCTGTCGGGCCAAGGGGCAGCACTTGCCACAGCTTTTGACCACTCCGCGACAAAAACTCAATAAACTGATAAGCTCCCTCTCCTAAATCCCCAATCCCAAATTTGCTGGGTAGCGAGGTGGGATGCAATAAAATGCCACTAGAACGTTGAAAGGACATAAACACAAATTTTTAGATCTGGCTTTACTTTACCGCTTTATAGCTGTCGTTGCTTGTGTTCTTCAAACGCTTACAGATCAAATGCAGATCAAATGCAGATCAAATACAGATCAAATTCAAATAATGCCATCGGCTGCCATCTCTTCGCGCGTATAGCTAACTGAAAAATCGAGAAAAAATCCATACAACTCGATCTCCGCGACCGCAGGAAAAAGCCGCAAGGTGCTGATTCCTAAATTCTTCGGATTGTCGGCTAGCCAACCAAAAGCTTGTTTGGTATGTGCTTTTACAATAAGTACTTCGCCATCGTCATTATAAGCTAGTGATAAATCCGCATCCCCAGGTTTTAGATACATTTCACTATAGATTTGTCCGAGCATTCGCCATTGCTGCCGCCAATTACTGATACCTTGCTTCTCATTATTAATGGCATATTCCGCTAAGGAGGCAATATTTTTCCATGTGATATCATCGCGCTGAAAAATCATGCGTAATTCATTAATTGCTTTTTCGCATTCTTCTTCAAATTTGAATAATGGGATGGGATCGGCTAAGCGTCGCGGTGTTTTGCCGAGAGTCATTAAAGATTGAATTACCGTTGACTCAATCTGACTGGATAACTGCTCCTTAGCTTTTTGGGTCTGCCAAATTACACCCTGCTCCGATGTGGCATACATGGCGGGTAGTCGGTTCAGAACATAGGCACAGACATCATCAACTCCCACTTTGCGAGGCAAAACATTTGCCATATAGGTCAGTTGGTTTTTGACTTCTCTTATAGCTAGATCTTCTAAAACATTTACCAAAAAATAAGAAGCGGAAATAATATAAGAATTAAGTTCGGGATTCGGTAAATCAGCCTGATATTGCCAATCCCGATCGCTTGACCGATCGCTTGATTGCTGGGGATTTTTACGTTGTAGATAACCTTTAATATCTTGCAAGCGATGGCGATCGTTAATACTCAAACCGACATAATCCTGTGAATGGCTTACGAGGTTAAGGGTTTCTTGAAAGGCTTGTGGTACATCCTGCCATTGTAAAGATAGCTTACTAAACAGTTTTTGTAATCTAGATAAAACATGGGCTGGCGTTTCTACTTTACTAGCGGCGAGTTTGGTGGACTTTCTCAAAGGATCGCGCTTTATGCCAAGTAAAGCCTGCTGGACGGCACTCGTTACTTGATTTTTTAGTTCACTATGGGCGCGTTTGCGCTGTTGTAGCCAGCCTCGGCTAGTACTGGCATAGAGCACGGGCAATCGATTAAGGGCAAAGGCTGCCACCTCGCTCAGGTTAATTGCTTCACGTATGGGTTGGCTGATTTGCTTGAGTTGTGCTTGTGCTTCTACGACAACGATTTCCTCAAGGACATTTTTGAGGCTAGTCATAAGTTTTTGCTGCTAGAAATTTACGTTTGATCGCCCTTACGTGGGAATCCCCAAGAAGTTTTAGAAATCGCCCCAAAAGGTTGAATCTCAACTCTCGTATTTATATTAGATGGATGATTTAAAAGTAGTCTGAAACTAGAAAAAATTTTTATAAATACAATACTCAGTATATATGGCACTTCCCGATCTGACTTGAATAATAATCAGCCTCAGCCCAGTTGATTTAAGGCAGGAATGTCCATCATCCGTTTGAAAATCATAACCTGTAATGTAAATCAAAGCCCTAAAGATGAGTGGCGGCGCTTCGTGCCGCCACTCATCTTTAGGGCTTAACTATAAATGTTTAAGACTGCTAAAACCCAGCTTTGAAAGCTATAACGCAAGCTGCGCTTGCATTACAGCTTTTAGGGGTTTATATCTAATTGCGCCTAGCTACTTAATATAGGGCGATCGACTCATAGACTTATACCAATTCCCAAAATGGCGTTGCCATTTTGGGAATCTCAAAACCTTACTGGGTTTGGTGTTTAATTCACAAAAGTGTTGTCACACTTTTGTGAATTGGTATTAAGTAGCAATCTGGAAGAACTTGCGATGCAGGTTTTAGATTTTTCTATTTAATTAAGCCCACTTATTTGTATTTATTTTTATCTATTTCTATCTGTTCCTATCGGCAGATTTTAACCTAGTATAAAATCAAAATTTAGAAATCAGGCACACTAATATAAAGGGAGAAAGCAAACTATTACATTATTAAGTATGCGATATTTTAAGAAGATAATAAAATAAGGATTCATAGCTATGTCAGCACCTCAGCATCGTTAAAGAATAAAACTAGAGCCTTTGCTAATCCCTAGATGGATGGCAAATACTTTTGGATTTTAAGTTTATTTATGCTTAGCTACTTAAGTGTATTATTAATCCAATCCCAGAATTAAAATTCATGAATAGCGATCGCTGCATAAAACCTCAAAGAAATTACCAGACCTCTCTCAAATTAATATTAATTATTCCCTTTGTATTGCAAATTATTGGTGCTGTGGGTTTGGTAGGATTTCTTTCCTATCGTAGTGGGCAAAAAGCTGTAGACAATATTTCTGAATCTTTAATGAATGAGGTGGGCGATCGCATTCACGAAAATCTAAAAAATTACTTCCGTAAACCTACGGAAGTGCTCCAAAATAATGCTAACGCCATTAAACTCGATCTGCTTCCTTGGCAAGATTTTGCTGGTTTAGAGAAATACTTTCGACAGCAACTGCAAGCCTTTGATGGTATTGGTTCTTTAGGTGTTATTACGGAGCAAAAAGATCTTTTGATCTTACAAAAAAATGATGATAATTCCCAGACAATTAGTATTAGAGATCAGTCAACTAATTACTTTTTTAATAGCTATATTGCTGACGATCAGGGAAATCGACTTAAACTAGTTAGAAGTTCCAATAAATTTGACACCCATAAATATCCCCCTAATGCCCCTTGGTATGAAAAAGCTAAAAATGCCAATCGTTTAATTTGGATAATTAATGTCGAGCGCATTAAGACTGATAAATCTGTCTTCGTTGCTTTAAATTTTATGCCTTTTTACGATCGCAACAATGTCTTTCAAGGGATTGTGGGTTCGTCCGTATCTTTAAAACAACTGGGGGGATTTTTAAAAAGCCTAAAAATTGGCAAAACTGGTCAAGCTTTTATTATAGATCGAGAAGGATTACTGATCGATAGTTCTACTGATGAAGCTCTATTAACACCCGAATCATCTGCAACTAACTCCAAACAGAATCCAAGTAATAATAGGCTCCCCAAACTAGAGCGTTTAAATATTATTAATAGTAATAATTTAGTATTTCAAAAAACGGCTATTTATTTAAAAGATTATTTTACTGATTTCCATCAAATCAAAAATAGCCAAAATCTCAGTGTAATTATTGATAACAGGAAATATTTTATTCAAATTGCACCCTTTCAAGATCAAGTGGATTTGGATTGGTTAACGGTTTTGATCGTTCCTGAATCTGATTTTATGGCAGAAATTCAGGCAAACACGCAATGGACAATTGTTTTATGTGGTTTTACTTTGGCGATCGCAATTGGAATTGGTATTTTGACGGCTCGTCGAATTACCAAGCCGATCCAGAAATTAAGTCAAGCCAGTCAGACTTTAGCGCAGCAAGAATGGCAAAAATCTACGCTCGAACAGGGGCTTTTAGGCTTTCAAGATATTACTGAATTAGCAACCTTGTCTGACTCTTTTAATCAAATGGCAACGGAGTTAAAAAACTCGTTTGAAACCTTAGAAAATCGGGTGGAAGAACGCACCGCCGAGCTAGTGATTGCTAAGGACAATGCGGAGGTTGCCAATCAAGCTAAAAGTACCTTTATTGCCAATATGAGCCATGAGTTGCGATCGCCCCTGAATGCAATTATTGGATTTTCCCAGCTTATGTTACGCACGAAACATTTGCCATCTGAACAGTATGAAAATGCAGGAATTATTCAGCATAGCGGCGAATATTTACTAACGTTAATTAATAATGTGTTGGATTTTTCTAAAATTGAAGCGGGGAAAACTACTCTTAATCTCAATGATGTTGACCTCCATCAATTGCTTAACGATTTGGAAGATATGCTGCATCTGCAAGCGGTAAATGCAGGTTTAGAGTTAATCTTTGCGCGAGGGGATAATTTGCCCCATTACATCTATATGGATGGTGTGAAATTACGTCAGGTGTTACTGAATTTATTGGGTAATGCCCTTAAATTTACGCATCAAGGCGAAGTGGTTTTGAGGGTCAACGCTATAGAATGTCAAGGATTCAAAGATTATCAAGAATATACTTTCTATACTATAAACTTTAGCGTTAGCGATACGGGAGTGGGTATTGCCTCTACAGAGTTAGCCAAGTTATTTGAGGCTTTTAGTCAAACAGAATCTGGTCGAGCGGCTCAAGAGGGAACGGGACTAGGATTAGCAATTAGCCGTCAGTTTGTCCAATTAATGGGAGGAGATATTACGGTCGAGAGCCAATTGGGTAAGGGGACGACTTTTAAATTCTCAATTCAGGCGCAATTGGGTAAAGAAACTGGCAAGGGAGATGTCTATTCCCGACGAGCAATTGCGATCGCTCCCAATCAACCGACCTATAAACTTTTGGTGGTCGATGATAAAGCCATTAACAGGCAATTATTGATCGGACTTCTCGCGCCTTTAGGCTTTGAAATCAAAGAAGCGAGTAACGGACGCGAGGCGATCGCGATCTGGGATGAGTGGGAACCGCATTTAATCTGGATGGATATGCGAATGCCCGTGATGGATGGTTACGAGGCGACCAAATATATTAAGTCCACAACGAAAGGAAATGCTACGGCAGTAATTGCCTTAACTGCCAGCGTATTAGAAGAGGAAAAAGCGATCGTGCTCTCCGCAGGGTGCGATGATTTTGTGCGTAAACCCTTTAAAGAAAGTACGATTTTTGAAACGATCGCTAAGCATTTAGAGGTGCAATATATTTACGAGGAGCTAGTATCGGAAGAGCCTATTGCCGATCACCCAGATCCCCTATTAGCCTCTGAAGATTTAGCTATAATGTCCGAGGAATGGCGGGCGCAATTGTACCAAGCCGTCATAGAAGCTGATAGTAATCGCGTTAAAGAACTGATTCAAGAGATCCCCAACCCAGAATCGTATTTAGTAAAAATCCTCAAAAAATATAATCGTCAGTATAAATTTGATGAAATTGTCGAGCTATTGTCCTAGGCGATCGCACCATGAACCAATCAATTAACCAAGACTTAGTGAATTTTGATTCTCTATCTGAGTCAAAGGGTAACATCCTATTGGTAGATGATTTACCAGAAAACTTGAGATTGTTGACTGATTCCCTCTCTAAACTTGGTTACACAGTTCGTAGTGTCATCAGTGGAAGTAGAGCGCTCAAGACGGCAAAATCGAAACTTCCCGATCTCATTCTGTTAGATGTAAAAATGCCCGAAATGGATGGATATCAAGTTTGTGAGGCTTTTAAAGCCGATCCCGAACTTTGTCATATTCCCATTCTGTTCATCAGTGCTTTAGACGAAGCCTTTGACAAATTAAAAGCATTTCAACTGGGTGGTGTGGACTATATCACTAAGCCTTTTCATATCGCCGAAGTCGTGGCTCGTTTAGAAGCTCATTTAACGATTCGGAAGCAACATAGAATGTTGCAAGCGGAAATTGTCAAACGCAAGGAAATTGAAGAAATCCTCTATCAATCCAGATCGCTTCTTTCTGGCATTTTAAATACTGCATTAGATGGAATTGCGGCTATGCAAGCAGTCCGCGATTCGATTACGGGCGATATTCAGGATTTTTGCTGCTTAGCAGTTAATCCTGTTATTGCTAAAGCCCTGCGCCGCAACCGAGAAGATGTCATCGGTAAGTTATTCATCAAAGAACTGCTCGAAAAGCTTGCACCAGAATTATTCGATCGCCTTGTGACAGTTGTCGAAACTGGCGCATCTTTAGATGAAGATTTTTACTATCCAGCGGGTGATTCCTCTTGGTATCACTATGTCGCCGTAAAGTTAGGTGATGGTTTTGCGATCGCGATTCGCGATATTACGACGCGCAAGCAAACAGAGCTAGCTTTACAGGAGCTAAATTGTAAATTGCAGGAAGCAAACCATAAGTTGGAATTGCTTGCCAATTTAGATGGATTAACCAAGATTGCCAATCGTCGTTGCTTTGATGATTACCTAACCACAGAATGGCAACGCCATCAGAGAGAACAAAACACTCTATCGCTTATCCTGATCGATATTGACTATTTCAAACGCTACAACGATAGCAATGGACATCAGGGCGGTGATGATTGTTTAATTCGAGTTGCACAGGAAATTGCTAAAGTCACCCATCGCCCAACGGATTTGGTTGCTCGCTATGGTGGCGAAGAGTTTGCTGTGATCTTGAGCAATACCAATGTCGAAGGGGCGCTAAAGGTCACCGTATCCATTCAAACCGCGATCGCCAATCTCGCCATTATTCACGATAATTCCGATGTAAGCGAATATGTCACCCTGAGTATGGGAGTCGCTAGCCTGATGCCGACATCGGAACGAAGTCCTCAAGATCTAATTTCCTATACCGATCAAGCGATGTATGCAGCGAAACATCAGGGGCGTAATCGAGCGATCGCTTACAATACTTTGCGCTTTACTTCGTAATGTATTACAAATACCCAGCAATTCTCATTATGACTTTTGCTTTGTCCAAACCGTCAAATTGTCAACGAGGACATAGGCTTTTTAAGGATTGCTATTGTAATAATTTTCAATAACAGCCGCTAAATCAAGCTAAAATTTTCATAATGAGAATTGCTGATATATAGCTGATATATATCAGTCTATTTTATTTAATTTAGTGATGTTCCTGACCCGTTCTATAAATCCTAACCTATCTCACAGGCTGCGAGCAAGTCAAAGGTTTGAAGATTTTATATTTAGTTATTTTTTTAGATACTTCTTTTACTTGTTTTAAGCATATGCTTCAACATTATGGCAAAACCATAAAATTTACTTGGTATCCAAGGGGATACTAGGGGTACGCTAGATGGATTGCGTAACATAATCTTCAGATAAGTAAAAAACAACTCCCAAGTTGGATTGTCGATAGTTTTAAATTCGTAGGGAGCCAATCTAGAAATTTGTAAACTATCTAAATTAGCTTTTTCGATCATAAATGTGAAAAAGCGGATTGTTGCAAATTGGCTTTGATAGTACTTGAATCTATCTAAATAAAATGAATTGTTAGACTCGTTTTCAGAATGCCTACGGTAACCAACTAAAGGAAGATCGATGAAGAATTTCCGCGCCCCCAAAATTGAAGATCCAAACAGAACACAATTATCTGTCCACATCCTATAGCCACCGATACAAGTACAGGGTAAAATTTCACGCAAATATTCTCTCCTAATAGAATTTCCTGAGTTAGGGCTACCGACAAAAGCATATTCTTCGAGCGTCAGAATTGCAGAATAGCCCCGATTTTGAACATAATCCTTATAATGAGAAAATTGTAATTGCGATGGGGGGGTATAGTTCTCTTGACTAAATTGAAAACAACCCATTTTACAGAACAAAAAATCACAGTTATAATTATCACTATATATTTTCAAAGCAGTTTCTAAATACTGTGGATGATAAATATCATCTGCATCTAGAAAGAAAATAATGTCACCTGTTGATTGTAAAAACCCAGTAGTTACTGCTTCTAGTTGCCCTTTATTCTTTTCGTGGACAATGATTTTTACATTTGGATTTTGTTCGTATTCACTTTGCAAAAAATCGCCAGAGCCATCACTAGAGGCATCGTCAACCACAATTATCTCATCAAAAGGGTGAGTCTGAGACAGGGCGCTTTCGATGGCTTCACCGACATAATTTTTGTAGTTAAAGCTATTAATCAGACAAGTTGTTTTTATCATATTTAAGTAGTAGAAATGCAAAGAGTATTCGGAGTTATTAATGCGTATTTAAACTTCAGTGTAAATATCTCAAGATAAATTGCTTAATGTAATATGTACAGCTATCTAGGCATTTATGAAATTTTATTATAGCTATTAGAATCAAAATATAAAAACAATCCAAAGGATTCGCTATTTGCAGTTCGTTTGATTGGAGGTTAGCTAAATATCTAGACTATGTTATTGTATACCAATCTAAAATTGAAAATCATTTTAGATTGGTATAATTTCTACTTTTCAGACATAGTAATTATAAATGAATTGCGAGAAATTCAAGCACATACGATGAGAATTGAGCATTCATTCTGTCTTCCCAATAATTTAAGATTGATATATAACTAGCCAGAAAAACCAATGAAACCATCTATATCTGTATGTATTCCTACATATCAAAGACCAAAATTTCTTAGGGAAGCTTTGCATTCAGCCCTAGAACAAAGCCTGCAACCGAGTGAGATTATCATAGGCGATGACTCTCGCGATGATGTTACTGAGAAGGTGGTTTTAGATATTAAACAAAACTGTGAAATCCCTATCTATTATACGAGGCACTCTCCTTCTCTCGGACAAGCAGGAAATGTCAATTTCTTATATGACAAAGCTAAAGAACATAAAATTGTGCTTTTGCATGATGACGATCTGCTTTTGCCCAATGCCCTAGAAGACTTACATAGCTGTTGGGATACTCATCCTGATTTGGTTGCAGCCTATGGTAAGCAGTACATAATGTCTGAAGAAGGGGAAGTTGATCTAGAGCAAAGCCATAATCTCAATCAAATGTTCTTCCGAACTAGCGATCGCGTAGGTTTGCAAAAGTCTTCGATCGAGGCTGCTCTACTGCATCAATTTCCCAATGACTGCTTTATGGTTTTAGCATCGGCAGCTAGAGCTATTCGTTGGCGCTCCTATGAAGAGGTAGGCACGGGTGGAGATTTTGATTTTAGTCTCAGATTAAGCCTTGAGTACTCGAATTTCTTTTTTTTGGATAAATATACTGCTAAATACCGTCTGAGTAATATATCTGTATCTAAAAGTTCTAGTGATGATGCGGCTGCTCAGGCTTTCTACTTAACTCTAAATACTGAAGTTACTGAGGATATCGCTTGGGCAAGAGAGCACGAACTAAATAGAGCCGCTCCGATCGCGATTTTACAGTCGATCAACTTGGGGAAGAAAAAACAAGCTTTCGATATTTATTTCAGCAAGTATCATCCTTTATCAAAACGACTGAGTTTGGGAGGAATGCGGCGATTGTTGAAATTATTGTTACCGCGATCGCTGGGAAAATTGCTGTAGTTTTAGGATTAAATAGGATTTGAATCGCTTCGTTCATATTTACATTAATATTTTCCAAATGAAATTTTCCAAATGAAAAAGATTCAGCATTGCTCCACATGTTCGATCGCCTCCGTTGGGGGAATTGAGTCTTATCTAAATGGACTATTGATTTCATTGCCAGAAATATACGATCCGCAAATAGTTAACTCTTTGGATGATATCGATCAAAGTCAATGCAAATTGCTGCATGTTCATGATGCGGCATTATTAAAAAGCTTAAACAATCAATGTCCTGCGGTCTATACCCTGCACAATCACAATATCTATTGCCCTAGTGGCTCGAAGTATTTGTCCAACCAGAAGGCGGTCTGCGATCGCCAAATGTCCCTTTTAGGATGTACTTGGGGACATTTAATCGATGGTTGCGGCAGTCGCCGCCCCCAGACAATTATTAATAATTTAAGCAGAGCCTATGGTGAATTTGCCGAAATCAAAGGATTGGGAATTACGGCGATCGCGAATAGCGATTACGTGCGATCGCAATTAATCGCCAATGGGCTACCCGCCTCCCAAGTCGTAACTGTCAGATGTGGCATTGCCAAGCCGTCAAGTCCCCACCTGCCCTTAGAAAAGCCCATCCACGATCGACAGCATATTTTCTTTGCAGGCAGGATCGTTCCTGAAAAGGGGCTGGACTGGTTGCTGCGGACGATGCCTCGATTGGATGCAAGAATTCATCTGGATATTGCGGGGGAGGGTTGGGCAATGCCTCAGGTCAGAAAGCTCGCCGAGGATTTAGATCTGGGCGATCGCATTACTTGGCATGGTTGGTGTCAGCGCGAGCAATTAGAAAACCTTTACCGTCAAAGTTTTGCGGTGATTTTCCCTAGTGTTTGGCCAGAGCCTGCGGGGTTGGTGACCCTTGAGTCCTATGCGAGGTTCCGTGCCGTGATTGCTAGTGCGGTCGGTGGCATTCCTGAACATCTTGAGGATGGGAAAACAGGAATTTTGGTGGAGCCGCATAATATCGAACAGTTAGCCGCCACAATTACCGATTTGGCAAATAATTTTGATAAGGCTCGTGCGATCGGTATTGCTGGTAACGAGCTATTTCACGCAGAATTTACCCTCGATATCCATGCCCAAAGACTCGAAGCAATTTATGAATTAGCGATCGCCCAGTTTCATGCAAGATCCTCATCAGCGAGTTCTTACAGCGCTTTGCACTCAAACGAACCACAAGGAAATTTTTGAAAGCGTTGCGAAGCAACGCTTTCAAAAATTTCCTTG
>NZ_LIRE01000102.1 GCF_001402795.1 Pseudanabaena sp. 'Roaring Creek' | reverse complement strand
ATCACTTCTTTGCATCTTTGTGGGGATATGTGAAATTGGAGGTTCTTAAACTCAATTCTAAGCTCAATCATTTTGCTCTCAAATCCAAATTGTATATTAAGGCTTTGCAGCAATCTTACTTGGAATGGCAATCCCTGAAACCTTTTTAGACTTCTGCGTAAGGTGAGTTACTAAGTCAGATGCTATTTTTTCGAGACGGTCATCTCTCACAATTAGCTGATACTGTCTCGCACATTGACGCTCTAATTTCTTTTCTGCCTCTTCATCGAGCATCGCCGCTTCGACTATCTGCTCCATATCGCCGTTAATGTCTTCATTGGTTAACTGCAATTCTGGAATTCGATTTTCATAGAACAAAGGAACGGTTGCACCATCTTCTACTGATTGCTTAAAGTTGTAGATACTGACGTAATCGCCAAATACTTCTTTTGTTTTCTCTTCACCAGAAATTAAAGGTGTACCTGTAAAGCCAATAAATGCAGCGTTAGGGAGGGCATTACGCATATTAAGGGCAAACGTATCATATTGACTTCTATGAGCCTCATCAGCCATTACAATGATGTTAGAGCGGTCTGACAGTTTAGGGTAAGTAGTTCCTTTTTCTACCCTAAATTTCTGGATTAAAGTAAAGATGTAGCGATGGTCTTCTTGTAGTAGTTGTTTTAGATGTTCTGCACTATCTGCTCTGACATCGGTTTCAGGCTCGGTCACTGCTCCTGAGTAAGCAAAGTTTTTGTAAATTTGCGAGTCTAAATCATCTCTGTCAGTGATAATAATAAACGTCCAGTTCCCTAATAGCTTGCGTAGGATTTTCTGAGCAAAGAAAACCATTGAGTAGCTCTTTCCTGAGCCTTGAGTATGCCAAAAGATACCTAGCTTGCCTTGATTGTGGCTAATTTGGCTTACGGCTTCAATCGCATTATTGACCCCTAGTAGTTGATGGTTTTTAGCAATGATTTTAGAGGTTGTACCACCTGAATTGTTGAAAATGGCGAAATTTTCTATATAGTCGAGTAGTTTGTCAGGGTCGCAAGTGCCTCTAATCATAGTGTCTAGCGAGATAACCCCTTCTTCACCTTCACTATTTATCTTTTTCCATTCGCTAAAATGGGAATACTCAGCCGTAAGGCTACTGATTTTGCTCTTGCTGCCATTGGACAGAATAATTAAGGCGTTGTACCAGAAAAGCTGTGGTATCGACTCTTTATAGTCTCTAAGGTTGTTTCTATAGGCATTGACTAGCTTTTGATGGTGTGCTTTGAGTTCGATAAATACTAACGGAATACCATTAACAAAACCGATTAAGTCAGCCCTTCTAGTGTAAGTTTCACCTGTAATCCAAAATTGAGAAGCTAGGAAGAAATCGTTATTTGATGCGTTATTCCAGTCAATAATTTTGACTGTTTCGACTGTTTCAGCGTTGTTATCATCTCGATAACGAACCTTTACCCCAGATTTCAATAGTTGATAAATTTCTTGGTTGGCATTAACAAGACTTAGAGAGTTACGACTGTTCGTTATTTCTTCTATGGCAAGTTGTAAAGCCTCATCAGGTAAGCTAGGATTTAATCGCTGAAGTGATGGCAGCAACTTAGAGACTAAAACAACCTCATCTTTGCTCTTTCTGCCTAGAGTGCTATTATTAGCCCCTACAGCCTCATTAAAGCAGTTTGAGGTAGTCCATCCTAATTGCTCAAACACAAGCCTTGCAGCTTCTTCTAGGGCTTCTTCTGAGTCTGGATGAGGTGCTTTAGTCATGGCTAGTTAAAATACTGGTTTGCAAAGGTTAAAAATAGATTTGCTCTTTCAATTTGTTCTATGGCTTCTGTTTCAGTTGTGGTATAGCTTGCATCATAATCGCCTCTAAGTCTTGATTGTTCTGACTCGATAAGATAGCGATGAAACTCTGAAGGAACGCGATTTGTCTTAGCGAAGTGTTCGCCAAATTTGCTGATTACTGCGGAATGTTTGGAAAAAGATAAGCCGTCTTCTATTAGAAATGCTTCTGCTATGTAGAACATGGCGTAGTAGGCGCGAGATACCCCAGAGTCATGCAAACCCTCATCAGTTAGTATTTGAGCGGCTTTAATGCTGTTTGCTGCTTTTGTAAGTAGCTGTTGTTGCTCGGTTGTCATATTGGTATCCCCTCTCGCTTAACATTACGCATAAGGGCTGTATTTTGCTCTGAGAACTGTTGAGCGGATACAAACACATTATTAATCAAAATATTGTTTTCTAGGCTCAGGTGCGCTATAAACCCACCTGTACGCTTGATTTCTGTCCATGAGTCAACTTCATCTTTGAGTACAACCAAAATATCAATATCAGAGTCTTGGTTAGCTTCGCCTCTGGCTTGCGAACCAAATAGAACTAGGCTATGCAATCTATCTGCGTAAAGTTCTTTCATGTAGAGTTGTAGTTTTTGCAATATTGGAGATAGTTGCTTTGTCATGGCGTTTAGGCTGCTATTTCTATGGTTTCAATATCAAGTTTTTCTACGTCAATTTCGCCTGAGATAAGTTTAGGTAAAAGTAAATCACGGGTTTTTCTGAGATTAGCATTTTTTGACTGTAAAACTTGAATTTGACTAAACAGACTGTCAATACAACCTGAAAATTTCCGTTGTAAATCTTGACTAGATAAAGTTATAGCAATGTTGTTTAAAATGCCCATAGTAAGAAACTTAGTTGCAGCACCAATCGATATACTCTTAAGATGCTGAAGCTGTTCCTTAATAGCAAAATAAAAATAGTAATTTGAGGCTCTATTTTTATCAAGCGTGCGGATAATATACGTTCTTTGGTAAACATCAAATTTTCCATTAAAATAGTTGATATGAAAATTACCATTGGCATTGTTTCCTGCAAGCAAGATACATTCTGTATCAAAGGAATAAGTATCTGTCCTTAAAGGTTCTTTAGAACAAGTAAAGAAGGGATAAATCCCGTTTTCTATAGCTGCATTTGAATTTAATTTCCCTGTCTCAAATGAAACTAAATCTCCTAACTTTTTAACCTCCCACCCTTCAGGGATTAACCCCAACTCAGACTCAACCATCTTCACATTTTCATGATTAGGAAAGCGGAAATTAACAAACCACTCACGATAGAGCATCTGCGCCATTTCTTCTAAAATCTTTATGCGTCTAGTGTTGTTTTCGATGAGGTCATCATAGGCTGATAGGATAGAGGCGATTTTTTTCTGGGTGAGTAGAGGGGGTAGGTTGATTTTTAAAGATGCTAGGCTGTCTTGTGAGACATTTATAATTGCTGAACCGCTTGAGATTCCAATAATAACTTTACGATAGTATTCTGAGCGCAAAAGATATGAAAGAAAAACAGGACTAGCATCTTTTTGGGTAAGACGAAATCGGATAACAAATCCGCAATGAACTACTTCTTTATTAGTCCCTTTTGCCATACTTACAACGCCAACACCTTCACGCTTGACTGAAGACCTTGAGAAAAAAAATATCGCCTTTATGTACATAAAATTTCTCAATCCCTTTTTGCATTGATAGGTTTACTTTGTCTAATGAATCAAAATTAATGAAAGGGATATCAGTAAACAAATCCTTTACATTGATTAATCTTATCCCTTGACCCTTATCTGCTCGTTTAAAATTAACTCCATTCTTAAACTCACCTAAAGAGCCAAGTTCTATTTCTTTCCATGATTTTTGTAATGTCATTAAATGCTCCCTTCCAAAAGTAAAGCAATATTTTCAGCAATATTTACCTCTAACTCTCTAGCCTCACTATTCAAGACCTCTAGCTCTTCATTCAACTCCTCCAATCTTTCAGAGAAGATAAAATTATCTACTTCTCTTTCTGTCACTCCCACATATCTACCAGCATTCAAACTCCATCCCTGAGATTCAATCTCATCAATAGTCGCAATCTTACACAAACCAGCAATGTCAACATAAACATTATCTGGAAATTTCTCATCTAGCAAAGCCTGACTACCATTAGTTACTTCAACTGCTTCACTTCGATATAACCTAACAATATTCGCTAAAAACTCGATTTGCTCAGGTGCAAACTCTCGATGTGCGCGGTCAACTTGTGTATAAATATGCCTAGCATCAATAAACAAAACCTTATTCTTTCTGACACTCCCACTTTTCCCCTTATCCAAAAACCACAAAGTGCAAGGCAAAGTAACCGTATAGAAAAAATTCGACCCAACAGCAACCATCACATCGACAGCACCAGCCTGAATCAACTTTTTGCGAATCTCTAGCTCAGACCCTCTCGCATCACTAGCTGAATTTGCCATAACAAACCCAGCCCTACCTTTAGGACTCAAAGCACTATAAAAATAATGAATCCATAGATAGTTAGCATTATCAGCTTTTGGCATTCCAAACGCTTTAAGCCTTTTGTCACTCTCGATTCTATCTTTATCGACTTTATCCACATTAAAAGGCGGATTAGCCATCACAAAGTCAAACTTACCTAGGCTCTCATGGATATCATCGTAATAGCTGTTACCCTCCTTGATATCGCCAGATAGACCATGTACCGCTAAGTTCATGTGACAAAGCCTTACAGTCTCATCTACCTTCTCTTGACCGTAGATACTGATTTCAGCATTAGGTTTCTTCCTATGTCTTTCGACAAAAAAAGCACTTTGCACAAACATACCGCCAGAACCACAGGCAGGGTCAAAAATCCGACCGTGAAAAGGCTCGATGATTTCTACAATTAGTTTTACTACTGAGATAGGCGTAAAGAACTCTCCTCCTTTCTGCCCCTCACTCATGGCAAACTTACCTAAGAAATATTCATAGATTTTGCCAAAAGCATCACCCTCTAGGTCAGCCCCCATATCAAGCTTGTTAAATTTCTTCAGAAGCTCAACTAACAAGTTATTTTCTAACTGGTTGTATGTTTTCGGTAAGACATTATTTAGAGCAGGATTATCAAGCTCAATCGCTCTCATCGCCTCATTAATGGCTTTACCAGTGTTTTCCCCTTCTGGCAAGTCGAGCAGCCTAGAAAACCTTGCTGTATCAGGTAAATACATTACCCCTTTAGCTTGATAGTCAGTCTTAGTAATTGCCCTTCTACTGCTACCTTTACTTTTTAGCTCTTCTTCTGCCTTAGAAAATTTCCAGTCAGCATACCTTAGAAAAATAAGTCCTAAGACTGGTACGGAATATTCTGATGATTTTAGTTTTGAGTTTGCTCTGAGTTCATCTGCGGCTTCCCATAAACGTTTTTCTAAGTCAGTTGTATTAGCAGCCATAGCGGACAATCAAAAAAATATGCTTACTTATTTACTCTTTATTGAAGAGTCTCGGTATTATCTCATATTTGCGCTAGGTTAAGACCATAAAAAAGCTTCAAACACTATATATAAGGGGGGTATGGTATTGAGTCAGAAAAAAGAGGTTTGGGTTTTCCTGAAAAAATTTCCTTGCAATTCAAGGCGAAAATAATCATCAGTTTATTTCTTGTAGAAATACAAAAAACATAGATAAATCTCTATGGATTTGCATCGTATGTAAGTAGTGGCAATAGAAAGCAATATTTGAGGGCAAATTTTATATTAGCTATCTGTGCGAGTTGAAGATGTAGACCAACATTAAGTGGGTTTTGAAGCGCGACTAAGCCTTACTGCAAGCCACTTTACAAAATTTTTTGCCTAGAGTATAATTAGATGCTCAAAATAAAAAAGCCGTTGTTAACGGCTCTACCTATATCTTTTTACTTGTTACAGGTAAGCAAGATTGAATTTTGATTTTTAACTTATTGGTACGGAATTGGTACGGAAAAATTATCTAGAAGCTGAAACGTATGGGCGCTGAGGGACTCGAACCCCCGACATTCTCGGTGTAAACGAGACGCTCTACCAACTGAGCTAAGCGCCCTTCTTTACAGTCGTTTTTTCGACCTCATTTAATATAGCAGATAGCGTTAACTTTTTACTAGTATTTTTAAAAAAAATCAAAAAAAAGGGCAAACCTTCGGACAGTAAGGATTTCAGCAATGCAAGAACGATCTAGGACACCCCCCTCGCAAGATAAGAACTAATTTTTTGGATTTACGTCCTAGGTAAAGCTTACATTGCCATGCAAAGCAAAAGTGCTATTTCTTGATTGGGAAGGAAACATTACACTAGAGAAACGGCAAAGTTTTCTAAACTAGACTGGACATACTCCCTTCCCGCTATAAAATTAGACATTAAAAACCAAGAATTAGCGTTGCGGCGCTTTGCGCTGCAACGTCTAAATTTTCACTGGGAAGGGAGTACCAACTCAATAAGATCTTAAAATAAGTACAGTAATAAATAAGTACAGTAATAAATAAGTACATTAAAAGGTTCGTTGATAATTTCCTAAGCAGCTTAGATTTAATTGCCAAACTTAAAATATATATTTACATGTATTTACTAATATGCAAAAAACTAATATGCAAAAAACTAATATGCAAAAAAACAGTGGTTCAAGAAAATCTTGGGAATTGATTCTTTGGATAATACCTATAGGCATAGTCACAATTATCTTTTATTCCATAGCTTTTTGCTTCTTAGACCAAACCCCTTCACTTAGTAAAGGGGTTGAAGTCTTTTCGATTAATATGGGTATTGCTGGAGCTTCTTTAACAGCAGGCGGTTTACTTGGATTCCTTTTTGGTATTCCCAGATCTGAATCTATAAAAACTCAATCTAATGAATCCAATGAATCAGTAAATCAACCTAGTGCAAAATATGGAGATAATGACAGCTTAGAGCAAATTTCAGACTGGCTGACTAAGATTCTTTTAGGAGCAGGATTAGCACAAATATCCTCAATTTCAGAAGTTCTAACAAATTTATCAAATCGTATCGATTCGATAATTAGTGGCAGTAGTCTTGGACTGTTTGGAGTATTGATTTTTATTATTTATGTTATTAGCGGTTTTGCTGGAGGTTATCTTTGGTCGCGATTTTCTATTAGAACAGAATTATCGCGCCGAGACAAAGATCTATCAGACATGATTCAACAAAATGTTGTTGTTGAAGTTGATAAAGTTCGCGATGAATTGAAAAAAGATTTTGAGGTAATGCAAGAAATTTATGAACAAATTGAGCCATCTGCTCCTCAAGTCGAGCCGAAGCAAGAAGAAGAAATTGTGCATAATTTAAAAGCCTTATTCTGTGATAAGGCATCAGAGCGAGTAAGGCTCGAAGTTTTTAGGCAAATACAGGATATTCGCTCGCAAAATTGGGAAAACAATAAACTAAGAATGGCTAAAACAATCCCTGTTTTTAAAGCACTTATTAAAGCAGAAACAGATTCGCCTGTATTTAAAGGCAACTTTCATCGTGTTTTAGCTGAATTAGGCTTTGCAATTAAGGATAAAGCCAATCCGAATCCAGATAATTATAAAGAAGCTAAAGCATTTCTAGATAAGGCAATTAAAGAGCGTGATAAAGAGATTCGTATTTCGGACATGGAAAAACGACCATGGCTAGCATATTATGAGTTCAATTATATATATTGCATATTTGGCTATATGTCAGACGAGCAATTAAGCCAAGACAGTAATGTGCGCAATGATATTAACAGAAAACTTGAAAAAGTTTACAAGGCTAAGCTTCTTAAAAATATATTTGACAGAGATCAAAGAGATATTACGCAAAGAATTCGAGCTTGGAGTCAAAGTAATACAAATAATGTAATTGATATAAAGCTTACTTAATCCAAATTTATAGGATGTTTATTCATTGACAAGCTTATGGGCGATTTTATTGGTGCGTTCGATTAACATCGGGAGATCGAGGGTAATTAATTGACCGCGATCCACCACCTTGCGACCATTGATAAAGCTGTAGTCTACCGATGGGACGGGACAAAATATCAACGCTGCGACAAGATCGTGATGTGCGCCAGCAAATTGCGATCGCTCGATATCAATAGCAATAAAATCTGCTGCCATATTTGGGGCGATCGCGCCAATATCTTCCCGTCCCAGCACCCTCGCACCACCAAGGGTAGCAACTTCTAAAATCTCCCGCGCACTCATCGCGGTAGGATCGCAGTCCTTCACCCGCGCCAATAGAAATGCCGTTCTTGCTTCTTGCAAAAGATTACCCGTGTCACTGGATGCTGAGCCATCAACCCCCAGACCGACGGGAACTCCGCGATCAAGCATTTTCCGAATCGGGGCAATGCCACTGGCGAGACGCATATTGCTACAAGGGCAATGGGCAACTCCCGTTCCCGTTTTTCCAAATTTCAAAATCGAATCATCACTCAATTTGACACAGTGAGCATGCCACACATCATCGCCCAACCAACCGACAGACTCCGCATAGTCTCCAGGAATTTTGCCAAATTTAGCTAAACTGTAATCCACATCAGATTGGGTTTCCGCAAGATGGGTATGCAGTCTAACACTGGTATAGGAACGCGCCATCTTAGCAGACTCTCGCATTAAATCCGTGGATACGGTAAAAGGCGAGCAGGGTGCTAAGGTCATCCTTAGCATGGAATAGCGCGAGGAGTCATGGTATTGCTCGATGAGCCTTTGGGAATCCTTGAGAATATCAACTTCTTTTTCGATTAAGTGGTCGGGAGGAAGTCCGCCTTGGCTCTCACCAACACTCATGCTGCCGCGACTCGCATGAAATCTCATCCCGATCGCTTTAATCGCCGCAATTTCATCATCCAATTTGCAGTCGTTGGGATAGATATAAAGATGATCGCTAGCCGTAGTACAACCCGATAAAATTAGTTCAGCAGCTGCCATCTGCGCCCCAGTATAAATACTTTCGGAAGTTAGATTTGACCAAAACTTGTAAAGGTTTCGCAGCCAATTGAATAATTCACAATTTTGGGCAGCGGGCAAAACTTTGGTAAGAACTTGATAAAAATGATGGTGGGTATTCACCAACCCTGGCAAAACGATATGTTTGCCCTGTAAGTCCAAGACTTCATCGGCAGTTTGTGGCAATTCGACCGTTAATCCTACCTCCTCGATCGCATTATCCCTAACAAATATGGCAGCGTTATGCAGTTCGCGGCGATCGCGATCCATTGTCACTAGGGTATGAATATTTTTGACTAGAAGGGTTGCCATAGTTATATTTTTAGTTTTGGTAAGTAGCTAGTAGGCAGT
>NZ_LIRE01000101.1 GCF_001402795.1 Pseudanabaena sp. 'Roaring Creek' | reverse complement strand
ATCAATTCTTGGGGTTTATGTCCCAATACAGGCGACAGTTATATTTGATTCACTTGCCACGAGACATTATGAAAAGTCTTCGTCAATTTAAGTCGTTTGCCGTTATTTCTCAAATAATTTCCCAAATTATTAAGTGGTTCGTGATTGCATCCGTGGTTGGGCTCCTCTCAGGTTTGGGATCGGCGAGCCTCCTGCTTTCTTTGGAATGGGCAACTGATTGGCGAGAAACCCATATATGGATCATTGCTTTACTTCCCTTGGGGGGATTTCTGAGTGGTTGGCTTTACGATCGCTACGGGAAGTCCATCGAAGCAGGTAACAACCTTTTACTTGAGGAGATTCATAACTCTAAAAAGATTATTCCGTTAAGAATGGCTCCAATGGTGTTATTGGGAACCACCTTAACCCATCTATTTGGTGGTTCTGCTGGTCGAGAAGGAACGGCTCTGCAAATTGCGGCTTCTCTCGCCGATCGCTTGACAAAAATATGTAGCCTCCAACCTAGCGATCGCCGAATTTTATTAATGTCAGGGCTCAGTGGGGGATTTGCTTCGGTTTTTGGGGCTCCTTTAGCAGGAACGATCTTTGGTTTAGAAGTTTTAGCAATTGGCAATATTAACCACAATGCCTTATTTCCCTGTTTAGTTGCCGCAATTGTGGGCGATCGCCTTACCTTGAGTTTGGGATTACACCATACAGCCTATCTTCATGCTCCATCGATTCCCGCGATCAATTTAATTGAGTTGATCGCCGCGATCGGCGCTGGGGTATCGTTCGGGTTGGCAGCAAAGATCTTTGCGAAACTCACGCATAAATTTAATCAATTTTTTAAATCGAAAATATCCTATCCTCCCCTACGTCCTGCGATCGGTGGGGTTATGGTTGCTTTGCTCGTGGGGGCGATCGGCTCTACTAAATATATTGGGCTAGGGATTCCCACAATTGTGAAGGCTTTTGAAACCCAGTTACCACCTTGGGATTTTGCTGCCAAAATTGGTTTAACCGCCTTAACCTTGGGGGCTGGTTTTAAGGGAGGTGAAGTAACTCCATTGTTTTTTATTGGTGCAACCTTAGGAAGCTCTTTGTCATTAATCCTGCCATTATCTGCGCCTTTACTGGCGGGAATGGGATTTGTCGCCGTCTTTGGGGGAGCCGCTAACACCCCGATCGCCGCAACATTAATGGGGATTGAGCTTTTTGGTATAGAATCGGGCACATTTATCGCGATCGCCTGTGTGATGAGTTACCTTGCCTCTGGTCATACTGGTATTTATAGCGCCCAGCGTATTGGTAGTGGCAAATATCATTTCATGCCCAAAAAAGAAGAATGAAATTACACCAATTCACGAAAGTGTGACAACACTTTTGTGAATTAAAAATCAAATCCAGTTCAAACCCAGTAAGGGTTTTCAACTTTGGCATTATTCCTATAGATTCCCTATAGATCAGGATAGGCAGTGCTTTGTACTGCCCATCCCATACAGATTCGCGTTAGGACAAAATCAAAACCCAAGAAGAGAAGGTTGGCGTAAGCGCCAACCTTCTCTCGCTATCTAATCAAGCCGATCGCTTTTAGAAGTCGCAATCCCCGACCACTGTACCTGCGGAGCTCTCGGCTGAGGATGGGGATTATTGAGAAAATAACGCCGATAGGAAAAAAATAGTTCCTCATTTTCGAGGGTGCAATAAGGAGCGATCGCCACATGTTCAGGGAACATTCCCAATTCCTGAAGTTGTTGTAATTGGACTTGGCGTAAATCTAATTTAACTCTCTCAGGATCTGCGTCGGGATATAAACCAACGGGTTCCCTAATCGTTGCTGTCACCTGTTGGGCAACATCTTGAGATACCTGATAGACTTTTCCCGAAATCGCAGGACCTAGAGCAACGCGCAGATCCTTGAGCGAACTACCGCGATCGCATAGGGTGGCGATCGCCTTCGGGACAATGCCCGCAACAGTCCCCCGCCAACCAGCATGAACAGCCGCCACCGAACCTAACTTGCGATCGCCGATCAATACTGGGACGCAGTCAGCCGTACAAACCCACACCGAGCGATTCTCCAGAGGGCGATCGCTCTCTGGAGTCACCCAAACTCCATCAGCTTCAGGTAAAGGGCGATCGGGTGATGGGGAAATTTCATCGGCATGAATTAAACAATTACCATGAACTTGTTTGGCACGATAGGCTTGCCCCGATGGGACAAGATAATTATGTAAATCGTTGGGAAGTTTAGGAGCGTGCGATCGTGTAAAAAATCCATGTTGCCATTCGGCAAGTAAATCGCAAGTTAGTCTGCCATCTCGCCATTGCCATTGATTTGCGTTCATTGGTTTAGATTCAAACTTTTAACAATAATCATGCTTGGTCGCATTTATCCTAACCCAAAAAGGAGAAGGGGAGCCTTGCTCTCCTTCTCCTTTTTATCCCAATTCCCAAGATGGCAAAGCCATTTTAGGAATTTCAAAGAAGAGCATACCCAATAGAGAGTTGCGGCGCGAAGCGCCGCAACTCTCTATTGGGTTTGAT